>JBPYDY010000201.1:0-14047 GCA_051986155.1 Methylocella sp. | reverse complement strand
CACCGCCGAGTTACCTCGATGGCTTCACCGCTACAACTGGCACAGGCCTCATGGTAGTATCGGCGCCAAACCACCCATCAGCCGCCTCGGCTTGACCGGGAACAACCTATTGAGGCTCCACAGCTAGTCCTTCGCCCTCACGCCCTCCGCCAAAATCACTGCCCGAGAGAGGAAGGCTGCAGCTCAAACGAACGAGACGTTCGTCGGCTCGGGCGCCTTTGCACCCGAACGCTGCTCCGCCGGCTTTGCCGCATGGGCAAGATTACAGGCCGAATTAATCAAAGCGATATGGGAAAAGGCCTGTGGATAATTGCCGACGAGACGGTGCGCCTGAGAATCATACTCCTCCGACAAGAGACCGAGATCACTGCGCAACGTCAGCAGCCGCTCAAACAGGTTTCGCGCATCATCGAACCGTCCCATGAGCGCGAGATTGTCGGCAAGCCAGAAGCTGCAAGCGAGAAACGCGCCCTCGCCAGCAGGCAAGCCATCTGTGGCCGCTTCGGTGTCATAGCGGCGCACCAGCCCATCCACGACCAACCGGCGTTCAATTGCTTCGACCGTGCCGCGCACCCGCTTGTCGCTGGGAGGCAAGAATCCGACAAGGCCAACCATGAGCAGGCTCGCGTCGAGCTCCTTGCTGCCATAGCTCTGCGTGAACGCGCCAAGTTCCGCGTCGAATGCTTTGGCACAGATATCTTCGTGGATTTGCTGGCGCAGCCGCCGCCAATGTTCGAGCGGCCCAACGAAGCCGAATTCCTCAGTGCTCTTGATGGCGCGGTCGAAGGCAACCCAGGCCATGACTTTCGAATAGGTAAAATGCCGCGGCTCCCCGCGCACCTCCCAGATGCCTTCGTCGGGTAATTCCCAGATTCCCTCGAGATGTTTCAACAATTCGCATTGGAGCATCCAATCGGCCGCGTCGGTCACGAGCCGCCTCTTCCGCGCTTGGTAAAAGGCGTCGAGGACCTCGCCATAAATGTCGAGCTGCAATTGGCCCGCTGCCGCATTGCCGACGCGCACGGGTTTCGAGCCAGCATAGCCTGAAAGCCACGGCAAGGTGCTTTCTGGCATATGCCGCTCGCCGCCAAGCCCATAAAGCACTTGAACAAGCGCGGGTTCGCCGCCAAGGGCCCGGATCAGCCATGCCCGCCATGCCTTTGCCTCCTCGGCATAGCCGGCGTTCATGAGCGCCAGCAAGGCGAAGGTCGCGTCGCGCAGCCAGCAAAATCGGTAGTCCCAATTGCGCGTTCCGCCCAATTGCTCCGGGAGAGAGGTAGTGGGTGCGGCTGCAATGCCGCCGCTTGGCCGGAAGATGAGCGCCCGCAGCGTCAAAGAGGACCGGATCACCGCCTCCGGCCACGCGCCCGCAAACGAGCGCGACCAGGCGTTCCAATCGCGCTCCGTTTCATCAAGGGCGGCGCAAGGATCGATCGCCTTGGGTATTTCGTCAAAGGAGACGCCGTAAGTCAGAGTAAAATCGATTGTTTCGCCGGCGGAGGTGATGAATTCGGCGGCATGAGTCCGGCCCCGCGGGCTCAGCCTGATGGGGGTACGCAAGACCAGCCGGTCGGGCCCGGCAACCGCATGCAGGCTGCCATCGTCGCGGCGGCGCACCCATGGCACGACCGAGCCATAATCGAAACGAATAATGAGCTCGGTGCGGAGCTTTACGCTACCGCTTATTCCCCGTACCAGGCGGACAAGATGCGAGCAATGATCTTTCACCGGCATGAAATCGGTGACCGTGGCGACGCCATCAGCCGTTTCGATACGGGTTTCGAGGATCAGTGTGTGGCCGCGATAGGACCACGTCCTTTTGGCCGCCGGATCGGCGGGCGCGATCACCCACCTTCCGTTTTGCGGGCTGCCGAGGAGATTTGCGAAACAGGCCGGAGAATCGAAGCGCGGCCAGCACAGCCAGTCGATCGAGCCATCACGGCCGACGAGGGCGGCGGTCTCGCAATCGCCAATGATGGCGTAATCTTCGAGTTTCTGGGACATGACGCAGCCTCAAAGGCGCTAATTCATCTGTCTCTGCACCAGTTTGAAGAACCCGTCAAAAGCGCGCATCGCACGGCGCATCATATACAAGTAGCCGATGAGCATCAAATTGCCAAAGCGCAAACGCACCGATTGCATCGTGCTCCGCTGCAGGTGCTAACCAGTCCGCACCTTTACGCTGACGCGTAATTTTCGAGTCAAGTTGCGATTTTGTCAGTATTATTTGCCGGTCCGCGCGCGCGCCGCGATCTTGCCTGCGCGGCCGCGCGGCCTCGCTTCCCCGCCGCCAAAATTATGCGGCCCCATTTCGGCGTCCGTGGGCTTATGCGGCCGGTGCATCGGAAGGCCTGCGGCACCGCCTTGTCTGCGCGAAGCACGAATGTCTGCCGCCTCCGTCTCGATATCGGCTTGCCTCGCGAGGGGATCTCCTGCAACAGCAAGCTCAACCGCCTGCAAGCGTTTGAGTTCGTCGCGATAGCGCGCAGCTTCCTCGAATTCGAGATTGCTTGCTGCCTCCCGCATGCGCTTTTCAAGGTCGGAGATCGTTGCCTTAAAATTGTGCCCCGCAAGAACTTCCGGCGCGGCAAGCCCGGCGTCGACCGTCACATGGTCTTGCTCATAGACTGAGCCCAAAATGTCGGCGATGCCGCGCTTGATCGACGCCGGCGTGATGCCGTTGGCGGCGTTATAGGCTTGCTGCTTATCCCGCCTGCGAGTTGTTTCCGCCATTGCTCGCGAGATCGACCCTGTGGCGTGGTCCGCATAAAGAATCACCTTGCTATCGACGTTCCGGGCGGCGCGGCCGATCGTCTGAATGAGCGATGTCTCGCTGCGCAAAAAACCTTCCTTGTCGGCGTCGAGGATCGCGACAAAGCCGCATTCCGGAATGTCGAGGCCCTCGCGCAAAAGATTGATGCCGACGAGCACGTCGAAGGCGCCAAGGCGCAAATCGCGGATGATCTCGATTCGCTCGATCGTGTCGATGTCGGAATGCATGTAGCGCACGCGCACGCCGTGCTCGTGGAGGTATTCCGTCAGATCCTCTGCCATGCGCTTGGTGAGTACGGTCACGAGACTGCGGTAGCCTTTTGCCGCCACCGCGCGCACCTCGCCCAACAGGTCGTCGACCTGGGCGCGGGCCGGGCGCATTTCCACCGGCGGGTCGATCAACCCTGTCGGGCGAATGACCTGCTCGACGAAAACACCGCCCGCCTGCGCCAATTCCCACGGGCCTGGCGTTGCCGAGACATGGATCGATTGCGGCCGCATCGCGTCCCACTCCTCGAATCGCAAGGGCCTGTTGTCCATGCAGGAGGGCAGGCGAAACCCATATTCGGCCAGCGTCGCCTTACGCCGGAAATCGCCGCGATACATGCCGCCGACCTGCGGAATCGTGACATGCGACTCATCGGTGAAGACAAGCGCATTGTGCGGCAGATATTCAAATAGCGTCGGCGGCGGCTCGCCGGGCCGGCGGCCGGTTAGATAGCGCGAATAATTCTCGATACCCGCGCAGGATCCCGTCGTTTCGAGCATCTCGAGGTCGAACATGGTGCGCTGCTCGAGCCGCTGCGCTTCGAGCAGGCGCCCGCCCGCATTGAGTTCGGCCAAGCGCCGTTTCAGCTCCCCCTGAATGCCTTTGATCGATTGCAGAAGCGTCGGGCGCGGCGTGACATAGTGCGAATTGGCATAGACCTTTATGAATTCGAGGTCTTGCGTCTTTTTGCCTGTTAGAGGATCGAACTCGGCAAGCTGCTCGACGGTATCGCCGAAAAAGCCGATCCGCCAGGCTCGGTCCTCGTAATGGGCCGGAAAAAGCTCGATCGTGTCCCCTCGAACTCGAAAGCTGCCGCGCGCAAAATCGCCGCCGATCCGCTTATATTGCAGCGCCGCCAGATCCTTGACGAGCTGGCGTTCGTCCAGCCGTTCGCCAAGTTTCGCTGTGAAGGTCATCGCCGTATAAGTCTCGACCGAGCCGATGCCATAGATGCAGGAAACAGAGGCGACGATGATCACGTCGTCGCGTTCGAGCAGGGAGCGGGTCGCGGCATGGCGCATCCGGTCGATCTGCTCATTGATGGAACTTTCCTTTTCGATATAGGTGTCGGTGCGCGGCACATAGGCTTCCGGCTGGTAGTAGTCGTAATAAGAGACGAAATATTCGACGGCATTGTCCGGAAAAAAGCTTTTGAATTCGCCGTAAAGCTGGGCCGCCAGGGTTTTGTTTGGCGCGAGAATCAGCGCCGGGCGGCCCGTCCGTGCGATCACCTGCGCCATGGTAAAAGTTTTGCCGGAGCCGGTGACCCCCAAGAGCACTTGGTCGCGCTCCTTCGCTTCGATGCCATTGACGAGTTCGCCGATCGCGCCCGGCTGATCGCCCTGCGGCTCGTATTCCGCAACGAGGCGGAATTTTTGCCCGCCTTCCGATTTGTCGGGACGCGGCGGCCGGTGCGGCGTCCAAAGTTTTTTATTGCGGATATTGGGATCGCCCCCTTCCAGCAGCTGCTTGAGCGATTCGACGGTGGCAAGGGCGCCGGACGTCCCTTGCGGGCGCGCGCGATAAAGCGCCTGGGCTTCGGAAACGCCAAATTGCCGCTCGTTCAGAGCCGGGTTGAGGAGAGCGGCCAAGTGTTCGTCGAGCGGATGCACCTCGGGCTTTGCCGCCTTTGCGCGGGAAGAACTGCGTCGTTCGGTGCGAGTTTTGGCCATGGGGAGAATATGCAGCAAATAGCTTGTGGGGAAAAGCAAACGCCGAAATGACAACTTTTCCTCGGCCTCGTATCTTAACGCCTAGCATTGCGCATTGACAGGGGCGTGTTTGCTGCCAAATTAAAAATGTCTAGCGACCTCCAAGAAAGCTTATCGCCGCGCGCGCCGCCGAAGAACTTGACGATCTCGCGAGGGCCAAACCGTTTGTTGGCGAATCCCTGGCCGACATTGGCGCGGCAATGTTATGACGCGCGAAGAACACGAGGCCCGCATCGAAGCTCTTTTCTCTGCCATCAAGCTTTGCTCGTGCGAGTCGAATTTGCAACTTCCGCTGCGACTCATTCGGCCGCTGACTATAGCCGCTCGTCGATCTGAATGTCGTCAAGGAGGATTACGTTGTCGAAGTCAGCGCATCCTTCAAGGGGTTTCTTATCCCGGTCATCAAAGAAGAAGGTCGTATGCAAGCCAAATTCGTTCGTGTCTTTGAAATGAACGCCGTAGCGAATGTCCCCGAAGCTGGGAACGTGATGCACGCTGAACTTGCCTGTTTCGTAAAGTGTCTGTTTCGGCTTTGATTGGTCGATCGAGAATATCGTAAGTCCTTTTCTATGGGTATAGACATCGAGATCGTTAATCGCCTCTTTTAGCCGATTTTTGAACCGCGTGTCCTTGAACTGCCGCACGTATTTTTCGAGATGCGCTAAGTCATCGGCACTCGTCGCGCTGTTACGCGGAATTTCTTGCCAGTCCCCGTCAAATGCGACTTTCAGCGCCTGAAACCGGACAATGTCCGTGAAGCGGCGCTCGATTCCGTCGTAAGAAGACATGCTAAGGGCGTCTGCGTACAGCTCGTGGTCGCGCGTGCCGATTAAATCGAAATCCGCGTAAAGCGGATATTGCTTACGGAGCTTGGTGAGCTGGGCCTGCTGATGGCTACGGGCCGCGGCACCGATCGCCGCAGCCATCTCGTGCGCTTTTCTGTAAATCCGAAAGTATCGATCGGGGTCGCGTCGGAACATCCAGTTGGCAAGTTCGCGACGCAATACCCGCAGAAAAAGATCGTGTTGATCCGCCAAGCCACGGCTCAGCTGTCTGATGACAGGCTGCAACGAACTTGAGGCCAAGTGCGCACCGATGAAAATTCCGGCAGCGAGCCCAGCGATCCCCGCGCAAAAGATCCAAAACCAGCTCATAATCAGTACCCTGAGGACGGAGCGTAGAAATTATGATAATATATTATATTCGTTTAGTATCATAGCAGGTCTATCATGACAGCATCGATAACGGCAGGCGCCACCGCATTTTTGGCATTCCTCACGCGTGATCTTTGGCTGGCAGCAGATAAAATGCATTTGGCGGAAAATTAATGAGACCAAAGAGGAAAACCGAAAATGGAAAACGCTTGAGGTTTGCCAAGCCTACGAGCAGAATCCATGCATCGAAGGCGCAGCGCGGCGTGTTTACGAGTCCAAGAAGATCGGGGAGCTCGCCAAGGACCCTAAGAGATTTGGCCGCGACGCTATCACACTTCTCAATTACCTCGACGGAGTGGCTATTGGTGTTAGGCAGGGTCTCTACATCGAGGACCTCGCCAGGGACCATCTCAAAGAGATTGTCTCAGCAAATGTGACGCGCTTCCTATTGTGCGGGAAGCCGGAATCCTTTGAAATCGACGATCGTGACTACCAATTCCTGTTAGCGATGCACAGTCAATGGAATGCTCAAAAGCCCTATTATTCATGTGAGAACCGCACATAGCCTGCTGGTCTCGCAAGGATTGCAAGGCTAGATTTAACTAGCGAATGCTGTAGATAGACTGTCTAAAAATAGTTCACTTGTTTCATGAGTCTGGCGGCGAACTCATAGCGTTGAGAGCAGACGATACTCATCAGACCCGCGCAAACGGAAGACCACCACGCCATCTGGCGTATTCTCGAGCAGGTGATCCGCGCGGGCGAGACCTATCCTTTGCCCCGTGACATGACCCAGGCGGACGCAATCGCATACTGGATGGGGCCCGGTCACGAGACTTATGTTGCCGAGGAGGATGGGCGGCTTGTTGGCACATATTATCTTCGCGCCAACCAGCTCGGTGGCGGCGCGCATGTGGCGAACTGCGGCTATGTTACTGCGGGCGACGCTACGGGGCGCGGCGTTGCGCGGCGGATGTGCGAGCACTCGGTGCAACGCGCGCGCGATCGCGGTTTCTTAGCAATGCAGTTCAACTTCGTTGTCAGCACCAACGAGCGAGCGATATCTCTTTGGCACCGTATGGGCTTTGAGATGGTGGGGCGTCTTCCATTAGCATTCAAGCACCCGCGTCTTGGCTTAGTAGACGCCCTCGTCATGTTCCGTAGACTGTGAGCAAGCCTCCTTTGCAGCAAAGTAACCTTTATCTCTTGGCAAGCAGGCGCGGCTATGCCGGCACGTCCCGCAGGCTAAGCCGCATCGGAAGCCGCGGCGCTGGCAAGAGCTTCGCGAAGCGCGTGCTCGTTAGCATCCGTGAGTGACGTCTTCAACACGGTGCCGCCATAATGCTTGATCTGCTCGAGCACTTTATCCGCCGTCATTTGCCGGATGAGCACAAACAAGGCGGCGTCGCCGGGATGGATGCTTTCTGCGAGTTGCTTCATGAATTGGTCATTGATGCCGAAGTCTGTCATGGCGCCGCCGAGCGCGCCGCCCGCCGCTCCCAAAGCCGCGCCAAGAAGCGGATTGAGGAAAAGCACGCCGATCAGCAAGCCCCAGAAGCTGCCCGAAACAGCGCCGGACGCCGTTGTGTTGACGACTTGGTGCAATTGGACTTCGCCGTTGGGGGATTTAGTGGCGATGACCGCATCCCCGAGTTTGATGATATATTCCTTCTGCAGTTCGAACAGGCGCTTTCGCACCTCTTCGGCCTTTTCCTGATTCGGATAGACGATAACGACGAGATCGGACATTGGAAGGCTCCCTGCTTTCATTTGCCGGATCACGCAGCATTATGCGCCGCAATCCTTGCTGGTTCAAGCCACCCCTTAGATGGCTACTGCAATCCTGACCGTGACCGGAACCGCTGAAAGCCGAGCAGGCCGGCCGCGTGCCGTCTGATTTTCTGAGCTTTGGATCTGAGTGCGATATCGTCACAAAGAGCATTCAAGGATTTTGAACTCGTGACCCGGCGACGTAACATAAAATAGTAGGCGCGGGTGGCTATGGCGTTCAGGATTCGAACCTTGAAGGCCTGCACAATCAGAATAAAATAGCTGCAGGCGCTGCCGCTCCTAACAAGAACCGGGCCGGTTTTCATGGCTCTTTCGTAACAGCCCGAGCCGCTGGTCCGGCAGGCGAATCCGCGGCATTTTGATGCGATAGCTCAAGTAGCGAGATAGGCAATTTTCTAGGACCCGCGGAGTTATATGCCACCAGAAGCGCCCAATACGCCCCTCCAGCGTGACCCCGTCCTCATCGATCTTGCGCTGCAAGGTGGGGGGGCGCATGGGGCATTCACTTGGGGCGTGCTTGATCGGCTGCTCGAAGAGCCGTGGCTCATAATCGACGGAATTTCGGGGACGTCAGCGGGGGCCATGAATGGCGCGGTGCTCGTTGACGGTTACGTGAAAGGCGGCGCCAAGGGCGCCCGGACGGCTCTTAAGAATTTCTGGCGTCGCGTTGCCGAGGCAGCCCGCTTCAGCCCCTTCCGGCGCGGGCCTCTTGATATTCTCCTTGGCCGATGGACTCTGGATTCTTCGCCCGTCTATGTCGGAATGGATCTTTTATCACGCCTGGTGTCGCCCTATGATTTGAATCCGTTGGGCAGTAATCCTTTGCGCGAAATTCTATCCGAACTCATCGATTTCAAGCTGCTGCCGCAAGCGCCCATCAAGCTCTTCATCACCGCCACCAATGTTAGGACCGGCCGCGGTCACGTGTTCAAGAACAATGCGATTACGGCGGACGTTCTGCTCGCCTCAGCCTGTCTGCCCACCCTTTTTCAGGCGATCGAGATTGACGGCGAACCCTATTGGGACGGCGGTTATTCCGGAAATCCCACGCTGACGCCCCTCATCCGCGAGTGCAAATCGCAAGACATCATTCTGGTTCAGATCAACCCGGTTGAGCGCAAAGAATTGCCGCGCTCCGCTTCCGAGATTCTGAACCGTCTGAACGAAGTCTCCTTCAACGCTGTGCTATTGAAGGAGCTTCGCATGATCGCGCTTCTCCGCCAAATCACCAATTCGGGCGAACGCGAGGGCGCATTATGGGCCGGCATGCGCATCCACCGCGTCGCGAGCGATTTTATGACGGAGCTTGGGGCCTCCTCGAAGCTCAACGCGGAATGGGAATTTTTTTCCCTGCTGCACGAGGAAGGGCGAAAATCAGCGCAGGTCTTTTTAGAGACTCACGTATCGGAACTGGGAAAACGTTCGACCCTGGATCTCGACGTTTTGCTGGAAAGGATCTGAGGCATGGGATTGTCTGGCATTCTTATTGCGCTCGTTCTATTAATATTTTTGGCTTTCCGCGGCTGGAGCGTGCTTTTGCTCGCTCCAGCTGTTGCCCTCCTCGCCGCCGCTTTTTCAAGGCAGCCGCTGCTAGCGAACTGGACCCAAATCTTCATGGGCAGTGCGGCGCAATTCTTGGCGCAGTTTTTTCCGATTTTTCTGCTCGGTGCCTTATTCGGTAAACTGATGGAGGACAGCGGCTCGGTCACCGCGATCGCAAACTTCATGACCGAAAAGCTCGGGCCGCGCCGGGCAATCCTCGCTGTCGTGCTCGCTGGCGCGGCTGTCACCTACGGAGGGGTCAGCTTGTTCGTCGCCTACTTCGTTCTGGCCCCCATGGCTCATGCCTTGTTTCGTTCGGCAGGCATTCCACGCCGCTTGATGCCGGGAGCGATTTTTCTTGGCACCTCTACTTTCACAATGTCGGCTTTGCCCGGGACACCGTCCATCAACAATGCCATCCCAATGCCGTTTTTTGGCACAACGCCTTTTGCAGCGCCGGGGCTTGGCGTTGTGGCCTCCATCGTTATGCTGGTTGTAGGTCTCTGGTGGCTCAATCGCGCCGAAGCCGCCGCTCGCCGCAAGGGCGAGGGTTACGGCGCCGAGACCACTGCGCAAACCGATGCAACCCAAGATCTGACTATCCGCGAGCGTGCCACGACGGCCCGCGAGTTCGATCCCGCCGAGATCCACCGCGGCTGCCACAGCGAAAAAAGCCCGCCCATACCACTCGCCGCGCTGCCGCTAATCGTCGTGGTCGGCATAAATCTGGCGATGTCGCTTTTCATTCTGCCGCGTCTCGATGTCTCGTTCCTCGGTGAGGAGCGCTTTGGACCAACCACTCTTTATGCCGTCGGAGGTGTTTGGGCGGTCGTTGTCGCGCTCGCAGCCGCGATCGTGACGCTGATCGCCGTCAATTTTCGTTTTCTCCCCGATCTGCGGGCAAGTATGGACGCGGGGGCCAACGCATCAGTTTTGCCGGCGGTCAGCGTCGCGAGCCTTGTCGGATTCGGCGCGGTCGTCGCGGCGCTGCCTGCCTTTGAGATCGTACGAAAATGGGTGCTCTCTATCGAGGGAGGGCCGCTGATTTCGCTTGCCGTTGCCACCAATGTATTGGCCTCACTCACAGGCTCGGCTTCCGGCGGGCTGACCATCGCGCTCGATGCGCTTGGAGCCACCTATATGCGTCTTGCCACCGAACTGCACATCAATCCCGAGCTGCTGCATCGCGTAGCCGTGATAGGCTCAGGCACGCTCGACAGCCTGCCGCACAACGGCGCTGTGGTCACCCTTCTCGCTGTGTGCGGGGCTACTCATCGCGAGAGTTACCTTGATATTGTCATGGTCTCCATCGTTAACGGCCTGCTGGCGCTCGTCGCTGTGATTGGATTGGGGACCATTTTTGGATCGTTTTAAAAATCAAATAACTGAATTACTACCGGCTGATGCCGGCAGGTTCGTGCGACCGAATATACGCTTCACTATCTCGAGTTCGATTGTATATTCACTCCACTCAACCGGCTGCTTACTGGCCTTTGGTAAACATCGGCTCTGAACATGCAGCCGTTAGGTCCAGCGGTGACCTGCCCCGATCGCATTCCGCGAGCCCCTAAATCGCTTCCTCTCCCGATATTTTCCGTGGCGGCCCCATCAGAATCGGCTGGAAAAGGACCGCCGCCGCCATGGTGCAGCCCAAAGCGATCACCAGCAGTTCGCCCATGCTGGCCATCCCGGGATAGCGCGAGAACCAAAGGCTTCCGAACGCCGTCGCGCTGGTCAAGGCGCTGAAGACCACGGCGCGCGTGAGGCTCGATTCGAGCAGATTCGTTGCCCCCGCGCGCCAGGCCATGACGAAATAGATCTTGAAAGCGACCCCAAGGCCGAGAAGGAGCGGCAGGGCAATGATATTGGCGAAATTGAGTTTAATCGGCACGATCGCCACGATCTCGAGCGTGACGAGGCCCGCCAAAAGCAAAGGAATTATTGTCAAGAGCATGTCGCTGATCCGCCGCAGGACGATCAGAAGAAGCACGCAGATCGCAAGTATCGCCCAAGCTCCGGCTTCGACGAATGCCCTTATCACCGTTTCCCCGGATTTTTGAGTGATCACGGGCTGGCCCGTCGCGTTGGGCGCGACCTTCAGCACGGCCGACGTAAACCGGTTCAGACTAGCGCTGTCATTGGGATTACCTTTCGGCGCGACGCTGATGCGCGCGCGGCCATCAGGAGTAAGCCAGCCGCGCTTCAGCTGCTCCGGGAGCGAGGCCAGCGTGACCTTACGTGCGTGAAGAGACTCGCGCAAAAGGTCAAGGGTCGTGTCGAGACTCGGCACCAAGGCTCTGCGGACGATCTCTCGCTGCTGCGGCGGTGCCGCAGCGAGCTGCCGGAGGTCTTTGGCGAGGCTGCGCGCCTCGTCGGCGGCCTTGCCGGGCGCCTCACCCGCCGCCTTGGCCAAAATTTGCGCAGCGCGCTCCATCGCCGCCACATCCTGGGCATCGGTGGGGGCCGGTGAACGGCGAGCGGGATAAAGCGCCGGCCTTAGTGCCGCGGCCATGCGGTGGACAATCGCAAGCTTCGGCCGCTGATCCGCGGGAATGAAACTTTCCGCGGTGACGATCTCCGCGACTTCCGGCAGTTGCCGGAGGCGGTCTGCGAGGGATTGGGCATCGGCGAGCGAGGGCGAGAGAATGTTGATCGTATCCGGATCCGTCTGCGGATTGCGCGTGAGATCGCGCATGGTCCGGACGGCCTCCGCGTTTGCAGGAGAAAGATCGATCGGGTTGAAATCAAATTGGAGCTTGGTGAGCAGGAACGAGGCTCCCAAGGCCACGATCAACGTCCAGGCAATGATGGCGTAGCGGTGCTTGGCCGTGAACCGGCCGACGGGCGCGAGGAATTTGAAGCCGACCGGATTCTCTTCCGTCGGGGAACCAAGAAACGAGATCGCGGCCGGCAGCACCGTTATCGTTGTCAAGAAGGCGATGATCATGCCGGTCCCGGCGATAAGGCCTAGCTCGCCGAGACCGGTGTAGTTCGTCGGAAGAAAGCAATAAAATCCGACGGCCGTCGCGGTGGCAGCGAGCGCCAGAGGGCGACCTGCTCTTGCTGCCGCCCGCCGGAGAGCTTCGCCCGGATCCGACTGCTGATGGCGCTCGGCGCGATAGCGCACGCTGAGCTGGATACCAAAATCGGTGCCAATGCCAACGAACAAGACCCCGAATGACAGCGAAAGCAGATTGAATGAACCGGCCATCGCCAATCCGGCTGCGGCAGTTGCCAAAAGCCCGGTTACGACGCTCGCAGCGACAGCAAGGACGAGGCGCGGCGAGTGGAGCGCGAGCCAAAGAATGACAACGACGATCAGCGCCGCAATGGCATTGTTGACGCCCAACCCCTCCTGAAGCGCGCTATATTCTTCGTCGGCCAAGGGCACGGAGCCGGTGAGCCGCACGGTAACGCCTTTGTCTGGGGTAAGGCCAAGATCTCTTGCCGCCTTTCGAATGAACTCGACGGAGATTTTGCCTGGCTGCAGCGCTTTATAGTCGAGGATGGGCTTCACCAGCACGATTTGACGCAATTCACGCGCGTTCGGCGCTTGGCCCGTTAATAAACTTCTCCACGAGAAAAAGGCCGGCCGGCCGGAAAGCACGTCATCAAATGTTGCGGCCAGCGCGGAAATGGGCTTTTCAAAGCCGGCCAGCGTCCCGGTCTCTTCCGAAACGGCTTGGCTCATGGACGCCAAAGTGTCCGCGATTCCGCGAAGGCTCGGATCGGACGCCAGAGCCCGAAGAAGCGGCTTAGCCTTAATAAGCTCCTCGGCCGTGCGACGTGTTTCCTCAACGGGCATGAACAATAGCGCGTTCCGGTTAAAGAATCGTCCGCCATCCTGCCGCTCGACCGACCGGAAGAGGCCGGGGCTGGAACGCAATTTTTCACTTAGGTGCTGTGCGGCGGCCTCGGTAAGCTCCGCGGTCTTTCCGTCGATCACGATGACGATTTGATCGGCCTCTTGCGGAAAGGCCTTATCCATTGCGATCATGTCCTGCCGCCACGGGAGCTTTTCGGAAATAAAATTGCGTGTTCTCGTATTGATTTGGAAATGAGCTCCCGCATAATAGGCGGACACCGCGGTCACTATGGCTGCAATGATGAGCACGGCCCAGCGAAAGCGTCTCGAAGCCATCACGATGGCGGCGATCGTATTTGCGATAGGCTTCCAAACCTGTGCCGGCTGGTTCAACGCAATGCTCCCGGTCTAGCGGAGAGTTTCGGAATCGACGATTGCCGAAGCGGGGCATGCCAATGCGCTGCTTCTGGCGTAGATCGAGTGCAACTCGCGAGCGCGCAGACGGTTTCACGCCAGCACCGTAACAATTTCGCCAGCTGGCCGATGCGCCCCGTGAAGGGATCACAGGCAGCTCCGGCGGCGCTGCGAGAAGCGGGTCTCGTGTTTGATTGGCTCACGGCTGAGTAAGCAGCCAACGCGCGATCGGACGCGCCTCGGACTTTGCCGCTTTTGCGCGGAAGCCGAAGCGGATCCGCATCAGTGGCCTAGGTGAACAAGCTTGACCATTCTGGCGCCGCCATTCATATTGTAGTCAACTGAGGGCGTAATAAATGCCGGGCAGTTGTCTTTGTGCCCGCGCGTGCCCGCGCGCGATGAAGCGCCCCGCAGGGGTATGGCAGTTTCTGAGGTACGGCGGTGCTGAGGGACGATAGGACAGATAGAAGCGGCGAGCGGCCCGCGGCCCGGAACGTGCTCGGCGAACCGCTTGAAGTCTGCTCAGTAAAGCCGATGACGGGGTTCTACCGCGACGGCTGCTGCAATACCGGCCGGGAGGACTTTGGCA
>JBPYDY010000200.1:0-4215 GCA_051986155.1 Methylocella sp. | reverse complement strand
CGCGGTCCGTCGCGCCGGCTGCCATCTCATCGGCGCAATTCTTGGTGCCGATCGGTATCGAATCGGGCCCGAGCACGCTTGTGGTGATCGCCAATGGCGTTCCGTCGGCGGGCGTTGCCGTCACGGTAAATTCTGACGCAGCATCAAACTGATGGGCGCGACGGGTTAATCCTGTATTCAAATGACCGGGGCGCGCGAGGGGAAGCTCCTTCGCTGCGCCCCCGGCCTCAAAGCCTTTACTTTTTCCCGCGGCGGAACCAATATTCGGCCCACGGCAAAAGCGCGGCTATCACAAAAAAGCTGAGCTCCCAGCGACCTGTCATGAGAATGTAGATAGTGCCGCAAACCGTCAGGGCGATGCTGACGGCGATGATCCCTTGCGGGCTGCGAAGGTATTCAAGGATGGCTCTGTCCCGGGGTAACATGGCTCAACCCTGGCCGGATGGAGTTTTTGCGACAATCGAACAGCATATCCCCTCGCGCGCCGCGCGGCAATTCTTGCCCCGATGGTGCGAGCATTGCCCGGATTACCTGGCTGCACCTCTGGCCTGGCGTTCACCAAGCACCGATGTTCGGCATTGATGCCCATGGTTCGCGCTTCGGGAGCGCTTCGCCCTTTTGCAACAATTCGATTGAGATGTTATCGGGCGAGCGGATGAACGCCATGTGCCCGTCACGCGGCGGCCGGTTGATCGTGACGCCAGCTTTCAGAAGCCTGTCGCACGCCGCATAAATATCTTCGACTGCGAAGGCCAAATGGCCGAAATTGCGCCCGCCCGTGTAGATTTCCTTGTCCCAATTGTAGGTGAGTTCGAGAAGCGGGGATTTATGTTGCGCGGCGCGGCCGAGGTCATCCGGTGCGGCGAGAAACACAAGCGTGTAGCGGCCAGCCTCATTGTCCATCCGCCGCGTCTCGACAAGGCCGAGCTTATTGACATAAAAATCGAGCGATTGGCGAAGATCGGTGACGCGAACCATCGTGTGCAGATATTCCACGACCTTACTCCTCTTCTGCTGCAGGGTCTTTGCTAGCGGCGCAGGTTCAGGCCAAACCATTTGTCATGTTATATAGCATCGACACGAGGCTGATGCCGCATCCCCCTCCTCGCAACGACTGAATCTGAGCCGCTATGAACGCGACATCGTTAGCTGCGAAACCGGACGCATCGGGAAGCCGGGCAAACCGCCTCAAGGAGCGGGCGGCGCTCGCCTCGATCGCGGTGAGCGGGTCGTTGACCGCGGCGAAATTCGCCGCGGGCCTTGCTTCGGGTTCGCTCGCGGTGCTCTCCGAGGCCGGCCATAATCTTGCCGATGTGGCGGCGGCCACCCTTACTTATTTTGCCATACGGTTCGCGAACAAGCCTGCCGATGACGAGCATCAATTCGGCCATGCCAAGATGGAGGCTCTTGCGGCCTTGGCCGAAACAGGATTTTTGTTTGCGCTCGCCGTTTATATATTGATCGAGGCCATCGCCCGGCTCGCCGCTAACGATACGGATATTGAAACGAGCTTTCCCGTCTTTGCCGTTTTGCTCGTGTCGATCATCGTGGACTTGATCCGCTGGCGGACATTGAAGCGCATTGCAACGCGCACGAAGAGCGATGCGCTCGCGGCCGATGCCCTCCATTTTTCGAGCGATATTGTGAGTTCCGCTTTGGCGCTTGGCGGAGTCACCGCGGCACATTTTGGCCATCCGCAAGGCGACTCGCTGGCCGCTTTGGGACTTGTGGCATTTATCGCGGCCGCGGGCGTCCAGATCGGCAAACGCACGGTCAACACGCTGCTCGATGCCGCGCCGCGAGGACTGGGCTCGCTGATCAAATCCGTCGCGCGTTCTGTTCCTGGCGTCGTCGATGTCGAAACGCTCCGGCTGCGCCGGGCGGGAGCGGAGGTCGTCGGCGATATCGGTGTTACTGTGTCGCGCACCCTGCCGCTCGAGCACGCCGCAGCGATCGAGGCCAACGTCGCCTCCGCAATCGCCGCCCGCTATCCGGATGTCACCCTAAACGTGGCCGCGCAACCCATCGCGCTCGACAACGAAACGATTCGCGAGCGCGTTCTTTTGATTGCCGCTAGGCGCCGTGTTCCGGTTCACCATGTGACGGTGCAGGACGTCGAGGGGCGTACATCGATCAGCTTCGACGCCGAGCTCGACGGCCAAATGAAGCATGGCGGTGCGCATGGGCTCATCTCCGCGCTCGAAACCGAGATCGGCCGCGAGCTCGGGCCTGGCATCGAGGTCGAAGCCCATATCGAGCCGCTAGAACCCCGGCCGTTAAAGGGTCACGTTGTGTCTGAGGAAATCCGCGCAAATATTGCCGAAGCCCTGGAAAAAACGTCAAAAACCGTGGAAATCCGCAATGTGCACAGCGTGCGCGTGAGAGCAACGCCAGATGGCATGGTCGTCAACTATCATTGCAGGCTGAACTCTCACCTTACGGTCAGCGAAGTACATGCCCGAGTCGACGAGCTCGACCGGAAACTGCGAGATGCTTTTCGGGATATTGTCCGAATCGTCGGCCACGCTGAACCCATGCGGGAATGAGCGAAACGCCCCCTGCCCCAGCCCCGCCGCTCACCGTGCTTGCTTCCTTGCTGCGCGCCCGCCGGTTTGCGGGCTTGTTCTGGTGCCAGTTTTTTTCCACCTTCAACGATAATTTCGTGCGCAACATGTTCGCCACGCTGATCTTGTTCCGGCTCGGCGAAATGGAGGCGGGCCCGTTGATCACCCTCGCGCTTGGCACTTTCATGGCTCCCTCGCTTTTCCTCTCGGGATTTGGCGGCGAAATGGCGGATGCGCATGACAAAGCGTGGCTGGCGCGGCGGCTCAAACTAGCCGAACTAGGGGTCCAGCTTGTCGCGGCCGCGGGCCTATGGTTTTCCTCCTTGCCGCTACTTTTTACGGCGCTGTTTGGGCTCGGCGTCATCGCGGCTTTGTTCAGCCCGGTCAAATACGGGATCCTTCCCGACCTTCTGGCGAAAGAGGAACTCCTTGCCGGCAACGCCCTCGTCGAGGCGGCAACCTTCATCGCCATCTTTTTGGGCTTGATCGCGGGCGGCCTGTCCATCATGGGACGCACGTTGGAAGGTACCGTCCTGCAGCTTTTGGCAATCGCTATCGCCTGCTTCGTCGCTAGTCTCTTTATTCCGCCGACAAGGTGCGCCGCGCCAAGTCTTCGCGCAAATTACAATGTCTTCGCGTCGACATGGGCGTTCCTTTGCGAAATCGCGCACGATCCAATCCTCTGGACCAGGAGCGTGGCGATCTCTTGGTTCTGGATGAGCGGCGCGGTGGCCATTTCGCTGGTGCCTGTCTTGGTCCGCAACAAGACCGGAGGCGGTATAGAGGTCGAGACGGCGTTGACCGCGTTGTTCGCGCTCGGCATCGGGACCGGTGCGCTTGCTGCAGCGGTGATCGCGCGCGGGCGCATTTATTTGAAGCCGGTCCCTGCCGCCGCGCTCGGTTTGGCGACTTTTCTGATCGATCTCGGCGTGGCGACATTCTTCCTTCCGGCGGCGACGGTGGACGTGGGGCTTGCCGAATTCTTTTCGTCAGTGGCCGGAATCCGCATTGCCTGCGATGTCGTGGGCCTCGCCAGCTCCGGCGCGCTTTTCGTCGTCCCCTTGTTTACCGCGATCCAGGCGGAAGCTCCCAAGGAAAGACGCGCCAGAATTGTCGGCGGCGTGAATATTTTGAACTCGGCTTTCATGGTTTTGGGGGCGCTCGCGACCGCCGGGCTGCAAAGCTCACGTGTCGGGGTGCCCGAGCCGGTGCTTCTCGCCGCTCTCGGTGTGCTTAACCTCGGCGCAGCCATTTATGTCAGATCTGTTTCCCGGGGCGCTAGCTGAAAAGCCTAA
The DNA here is from genome assembly GCA_051986155.1 of Methylocella sp. Lineage (GTDB taxonomy): Bacteria > Pseudomonadota > Alphaproteobacteria > Rhizobiales > Beijerinckiaceae > Methylocapsa. The sequence continues at coordinate 356 of JBPYDY010000200.1, read as the reverse complement.
TTATAGTTGGAGATCTGAACTAGGCTTGCAGGTTATTGTGCAGACGTTCAGAATCACTTTCTTTACGGCGAACGTCGGCCAATTCCCCTGTTCGCCTCCGGACTGGGACCGCACGCAACAAGATGATCATTGCGATCTTCGACAACGGCTGGCTATTAGTACTGTCTCACGGGGAGCTATGGCTCGGGGCGTTCGAATTCAGGTCAACTTCGCCGTGGGAATGACATAAGAATAAGGTAACATGCTCGCTCGTTAACGCGTCGAATGTTGGATAATCATGTCATCCTTATTACGCACCTCGAGACTGAAAGCTCTTGTGGCTGCGCCCTTATCGGCCGTCTTTCTGCAGGCGCTTC
>JBPYDY010000199.1:0-4478 GCA_051986155.1 Methylocella sp. | reverse complement strand
AGCCCCCCACAGGCAGGCTTTTCCCGCGGTTCGAGCGTTCGAGCGAGCTCACTTTAGGGATTGGGCTTGCCGCGGGCGCCCTTCTCGTCTTGGTTTCCCTTTACCTGTTTCTAACCGGCATTGTCTTCGATGCAACGTTCTGCTGTCTGCGCTTCGTGGGCAAGCTTCGGCGTGCCGGACCGCAATTGCCAGCGGAGCCAACGAGCGGGTGTGATGGCCGGCTGCGGCAACAAGGAGATGTTTCCGCCAATGGATCAATTTGGAGTTTGTGGCGCGGCGCGCGCTGCATAGGTGCGCTCATGTCACTTCCTCTCGTTTTGATCGCACTCTCCGTCGCGACAGGCAGCAACATCTTCGCCACTTACCCGCCAAATTTGTCGCGATTCGTTGCAACAGGAATGAGTCTTGCAGCCGTATTTGTCTGTGCTGTCGCGCTTCGCTTCGAGGCAAGCAAAGCGCGCGCCACGGCCCGGCATAATCTTCTGCGTGCAATCATCCGGAAACCGCTCCTCCGGGCAATGCCGCTGCTATTGGGCGGTCTTTCACTCACAATCCTCAGCGAGAACGGAATGCTCCCTGGCCTTTAGAGCCCGTCCGGCAGTACCGGGAGCCCGTCTTGGACCTATTACGTTATCGGGCTTTTACGCTTTATTGTCGTCGCCAGGTCCCATCGCGTTGTCGGCGTCATAGAGCCAATCATAGCGCGCGAGCATTTTTTGCCCGCTCAAGGCCCGCAGGGCCATATCCCGTAAGAATGCCGCCGGGCCCGCAAGATGATAGATCGCCGCTTGCCTACGCGACTCTTTCTGTACTCGGGTCGCGCGTGCGAGCCGCATCGCTTGATAGGCGCGGAGACTAGCTTCGATGTCCTTGCTCTGTTCGAGCGCTGCCTCCAAAGCGCCGGCATCCTCGATTGCCTGGGCCGCGCCTTGAGCAAGAAAGGGCAACATTGCGTGCGCCGCATCGCCCAAAAGCGCCACCCGGCCGCTGATCCAGTTTGCGGCCGGCCGGCTGTCGAAGAGCGGCCATTTGCGCCATTCGGCGGCCGTACGTAGCAGCTCTCGCGCCGCCTCATCCCAGCCACCAAATCGCGATTCGAGAAAGCGCGGATCGCCGGGGCTTGCCCAAAAATTATCTGTCCCGGAGCAATCGCGCTCGTCCACGATGGCGACAACGTTTATGACATTGCCGCCACGCAAAGGGTAATGGACAAGATGCGCGCCGCGCCCCAGCCAGAGAGTCGTTTCCTCCCGGCGCATCGCGGCCGGAACACGGGCGGCCTCGGCCAGCGCGCGCCAAGTAGTTTTGCCCGAAAACCTTGCGCTTGCGAGCCCGAGGCTTTGGCGCACAAAAGAGTGGACACCGTCTGCGCCGATCACGCAATCGCCCTCGGCTCTTAAGGCCGCGCCCTGGCCGGCCGCAACCCTGACACCGCTTGCGCTCTGCTCTATGCCGCTCACCGCGGCGTCCGTGATAAGGCTGATGCCGGACGTGCGCGCAGCGGCGCCGAGCAGCGCCCGCTGAAAGTCGGCCCGGTGAACGGCAAGGTAAGGCGCGCCCCAGCGCTGCTCCGCGTCCGCAAGCGGCATCTGCGCCAGCGTCGCGCCGTCCCGCGCGCGGCGGATCGTGATGGCTTGCGGGCAAAGCGCAGTCGGCGCGAGGCGCTCAACCAATCCGAGCCTTTGCAAAATGGCGCTGGCGTTCGGCGAGAGTTGCAGCCCGGCACCCGTCTCGTCGAGAAATTTTGCCTTTTCAAATAAGGTAACGCGCCATCCTATCCGCGCAAGACAGAGGGCCGCGCAGAGCCCGCCAATTCCCGCGCCTGCGATCAGCGCATGCCGCGGGCCCATGGGCTTGCCGTTGCAGCCTAGGCCCGCGCGGGCGCCCCAGATTCGCCCTGCACGAATGCGCATTCAGCAGGCTCGCATCCCCCGTTGAGGCTGGCATCGTGAACATAATGGGTCGAGCAATAGGGGCAGATCGCGTCGGCGCCGTCGCCCAGGTCGATGAAAATATGCGGATGATCGAGGGGCGGCAGCGCACCCACGCACATGAACTCCTTGGCGCCGACCCGTATTTGCGGGACACCCGGCTGGTTGTGGAAATGCGGCGTGGCGTGCGTGGCCATGATTGACTCGATGTGTTGTGGCTAGTGAACGTACAAACGTTCGGCAAGGGCAGTTTACCCTGTTGCAAAACGCCATCTGGGTCAATAGGGCCCCAGGCGGTTGTTCGACGATGGCTAGATGCGGACGGCGCTTGTCGCAAAGAGGCCGGGCGCCGCCCTCAAACTAGGTACAGGAAGTGAATAGCGGTCCCCCAGACTGGCTTGCCCGCGGCAGGGCACATATTTGGCTGCCCTATGCGCAAATGCAGACCGCGCCCCTTCCGCTGCCCGTAGTCCGCACAAAAGGCAGCCGAATCTATCTCGCCGACGGACGCGAGCTCATCGATGGGATTGCGAGCTGGTGGACCGCCTGCCATGGCTACAATCACCCCCATATCTGCGACGCCGTAGCGCATCAGCTCGCCCTCATGCCGCATGTGATGCTCGGCGGCCTCGTGCATGAGCCCGCGCTTACGCTTGCGCGGCGCCTTGCGGCTCTCTTGTCCGGGGGGCTCGAGCGCATTTTTTTCTGCGATAGCGGCTCGGTTGCGGTCGAGGTCGCGATGAAAATGGCGGTGCAGTTTTGGCTCAATCAGGGCAACATTGGGCGCAACCGCTTCGCCGCCTTCGAGGGGGCCTATCACGGCGACACTTTTGGCGCCATGTCGGTCTGCGATCCCGACGAGGGAATGCATAGCCTCTTTGCCAGCGTTCTGCCGCGACAGCTTATTACCAGACTGCCGCAGGATCCGGCGTCCGTTGAGGCGTTCGATTCGCAGCTTGAGCGGCATGCGGAGAGTCTCGCGGCAATCGTCGTCGAGCCTTTGGTGCAAGGCGCGGGCGGCATGCGGTTTCACGCCCCAAGCGTGCTGCGCCATTTGCGGGCGGCGGCCGACAGGCACGGGGTGCTGTTGATTTTTGATGAGGTCTTTACCGGTCTTGGCCGTACCGGAACCATGTTCGCCTGCGAGGCCGCCGGTTTTTCTCCGGACATCATCGCTCTATCGAAGGCTCTGACCGGCGGAACGATCGGGCTTGGCGCCGTGGCCGCGACCAAAAGAGTTTTCGATGCTTTTCTTTCCGAAAGCCCAAACCGCGCGCTGATGCACGGCCCGACCTTTATGGCCAATCCGCTCGCCTGCGCCGCCGCGAATGCCTCGCTCGATCTTTTCGAACGCGAGCCACGGCTTGCGCAAGTCGCGGCGATCGAAGAGGCGCTCATCCGCGATCTTGCGCCTGCCCGCGCCTTTCCCCATGTGCGCGATGTGCGCGTGAAAGGCGCGATCGGTGTCGTCGAGCTCGACCGCATCGGCGATTTGAACGAATTGAGGCGGCGGTTTATCGAGGCCGGCGTCTTCGTGCGGCCCTTTGGCAATATCGTTTATCTCACGCCGGCCTTCACGATCACCGAGGAAGAGCTTGGCCGTCTCACCGGCGCCGTCGTCTCGGTTCTGAGACAATGGACGCGGCTTTAGACAGTTTTGGCGCGAACCCTTCTCCCGTGGAACGGGAGAAGGTGGCTCCCGTGTCAGCGAGGGCCGGATGAGGCCATTCCCCCCGCGCGGCGGTTTGCCGGATAGCCTCCCGGATTTGCTCGAGCACAATATCGCTGCCTGCCGTGACAATCGTTGCCAACCCGCAAGACTCGGGTATCCCCGCGCGCGCCATCTGCCCTCATCCGGCCCGGCTGCGCCGGGCCACCCTCTCCCGCTCCGCAGGAGACGGGGCACGCACGTACCACGGTAACAAAAAAAAAACCGGCCCAAGAAGGCGGGGCCAGCGTTAGCCGCGCGATCAGTATTTCGCGACGACCGGCGCCGGCGCCCAGTTGAACTTATAGTTCAGGCCCGCGCGAAAGGCGGCGGCAAGGGGGGCGGCGGGGGGCAGAGGTTCAGCCGCGAGGGCCCCGCCCGCAAGCGCCATCGCGCCTGCGGACGCCAGGAGAATGGCGTCGCAACATGATCGATCCCCTTTTGGAACTTAAGTTGATGCCAAGGCAGGTTACGCCGGCCTCGCTCGTGTTCAATCGAGAAAATGCACTTTCGCCGCGGTTTCCAGGTCACCGTGGCGAAAAGGCAACCAGGGTTGCGAGATTCCGTTCGTGAAAGACTCGTCCGCGAGATCAGGACTTGGCGACTGCGGGCGTGGGCAGCCAATTGAAGCGACAGTTGATGCCGGCGCGAACGATGTTGTCACTTGAACGGCTTCGGCCGGCCGCACAAACTTGCGCTTTGGTGTTTAGGCAAGGCCATACCCGGTCATGGCCGCCGGATAGCGACGATGGTAATGGCGCGTCTGGGCGCAAAGCCAGCGCCCGCTATTGGCGCAACATGCTCTACCCAAACCCCATTTTTTTGAAGGCTTTCGAGAT
>JBPYDY010000198.1:0-5258 GCA_051986155.1 Methylocella sp. | reverse complement strand
CGGCATCGTCAAGCACGTCGAGATGCTTCATCACGGCCGGCAGCTTGATCGCGAAGGGCTGCGCCAGCGCGCTGATGGATGCGCCGTCTTCACGTTCGAGCCTGGCGAGAATCGCCCGCCGCGTCGGGTCAACGAGCGCGGCAAATGTCCGATCGAGCCGTTCACAATAGTTCACCATGTAGGAAAGTATTTAGCACAAGTTCGCTTACTGTCAACCCCTTGCACTTGTTCTGGTAGGGACTGCGCATTCGCGCGCCTGGAACACAACGGATGTTGAGGAGCACCTATGTCGGACGCGGCACGATCCGCTTCTATCTTCCGCTCGATGTGCGACTCGCCAATGACTTCTTTGCCCAAGCCGTCGTCGTTGCCAAAAATGTTGCGGCGAGGAAACGGCTCCATGCGGAGCTCGAAAAAGCGCTGGCCGAGCAACTGCCGAGCGTCGTCGCGCGCGTTTCGCCGCTGGAGCTTGGACCGCCCGTCGGCTGGCCTGTTCAATACAGGGTTAGCGGGCCGGACATTGCGAAGGTGCGCGCGATCGCTCTGCAGCTCGGTCAACGCATGGGCGCGGCCCCCAATCTCCGGCTCGTTAATTTCGATTGGATGGAGCCGTCCCGCAAGGTGCGCATCCAGATCGATCAGGATCAGGCGCGGCTTCTCGGGCTAAGCTCGCAAGCCCTCGCCGAGGTTTTGAACACCGTGATGACCGGAACGCCGGTCACTCAGGTGCGCGATAATATTTATCTCATCAATGTCATCACCCGAGCCCAGGATGAGCAGCGAGTCTCGCTTTCGACGTTGCGCGCGCTGCAGTTGCCGCTGCCGAATGGGCGCACCGTGCCACTGAGCCAAGTTGCAACCTTCGATTTCGAGCAAGAATTCCCCTTGATCTGGCGGCGCCAGCGCGTGCCGACATTGACGGTGCAGGCCGATGTCATGTCCGGCACGACGCCCGAAGCGGCGGTCCGGTCGCTCGCTGCGGCGGTTGAAAAACTCAATGCGAGCCTGCCGAACGGCTATCGCATTGACGTTGGCGGAACCGTCGAGGAAAGCGCTGCGTCGCGGGCTTCGGTCTTCGCCCAGGTGCCTTTGATGCTGTTTTTGATGCTGCTGTTCCTGATGGCTCAATTACACAGTTTCAGCCGCCTGGCTTTGGTGTTGAGCGTTGTTCCAATGGGCCTTATCGGGATTGTCGCGGCGCTGCTCATCTCCGGGCGGCCACTTGGCTTCGTCGCAATCCTCGGCATTTTGGCGCTGATGGGCATGATCGCCCGCAATGCGGTAATCCTCATCGAGCAGATCGAGACCGAACGTGCGGAGGGGCGGCAAACGTGGGACGCAATTGTCCAGGGAACCCTTTCGCGCTTCCGCCCAATCATGCTGACGGCGATTTCGACGGTCTTGGGCCTCATTCCGATTGCTCCGACCGTGTTCTGGGGGCCGATAGCTTTTGCGATCATGGGCGGCCTGTTCGTGGCGACGATGCTGACGCTGATCGTTTTGCCCGCGCTCTATGTCGCTTGGTTCCGGGTGAAGGAGCCGGAGCGGGAAGAGGCGGCAGCCTGATCGATCAGACGGCGCCCCATCCAACGGCCTGTACATTATTGACTGCGTAAGATCCTCTATGAAATTTTAGCTCGTGCTCCACCCTCGGCGCTCGAGTAATAACAGTCTCTTGTGCTGCGTAATGCTCACCTCTCCCTTCCCGGCTCATTATCCACAAACCGACCTAAGCGCAACTGACGCGAAAATCCTTTTCTCAATGCCCCCCCGGGATCCCGGAGCAGCTCACGGCTCAATGCCACCGGTGGCTTCTCAGGATCGTGCGGAGTTCTCAGGGCACGGCCGCGACGAGGCACTCACTGCAGGCGGGAAGCGAGCGGCTGATTTCGCTCTCGTGCGGCGGTTGACCATCAAGCGCGCCTTTTAGGAGGGCGAAAAAAAACGCGATACGGCCATCTGCAATTCCGGACAATTGACGCCACCGCAAGAATAGCACAGAATAGCAGGGGAAACAATGGAGAATACGAGTAATGAATACTGTGTATTACTAATGTTGCCTGCCGTGCTTTTTGCTGCCTTGTGTTTCTTGGAGGCGGCTTACTCTTGATAATTGGTGGAACGCGTTAAAAGATGCTTGCGAACAAGGGGAGGCCCCGCAGGCTATAAATTCAGAGCAGTCTTGAGCACGCGAGCGACAGCATTTCGTAGGAGCACTTGTCGCACATGGCGAATAAGTTCCTAAACACGCTCTTTAAAGAACGGGCCGCTATAGATGCTTTGCAAGAATGGTTCGGCTACGTCATCAGCGGCCAAACACACTTGCAGAAAATTCTCTTGATGTTTGGCCCAACGCGCGGCGGGAAGGGCGCGATTGCCCGGATATTGCGGGCGCTGATAGGCCCGGCCAACTTTGCCGGTCCCAGTCTCGATAGTCTCAGCGAACCATTTGGCCTCGAACCGCTGCTTGGCAAATCGCTGGCCGTCATTGCGGACGCCCGCTTCACCGGCAAAAATGCTGCCACCGTCACAGAGCGGCTGCTTTCAATCTCCGGCGAAGATGCGCTCGACGTGGCAAGAAAACACAAAGTCGCTTGGACCGGCCGCTTGCCTTGCCGCTTTCACATCATCTCAAATCAATTGCCCCGCCTCACCGATGCATCGCAAGCCATCGTCGGCCGCCTCATCGATTTGGCCGTCAGCGGGCTTCCTATTGGCTCGGATTTCCGGCCCGGCTCGCGGCTGTGGCCGATTTCGCAATTTTTGCTTGCCCGGCTGAAGGACTGATGCCCCGAGCCCGGACCTCGACAAGCTGGCTCAAATTTTCGGCCTTCAGTCTGGCGCAGCGGCTTCTTTCGCCGGGAATGCCGCCGCGCGCGGTCTCACTGGGCTCATTTTGATTTGGGGCACGGTTTGATGGTCAGGCTCGGTGTCGGTGGCAGCTCCGTCAAGCCGTCGCCGCACGCCTTGTCCAACTGATCCCGGCTCACATTGGTACTGGACAGGTTGGTACCGGACAGGTTGGTGTCCCCCCGCAGCTGAGCGCCGGACACGTTGGCGCGGTACAGGACGGCGCCGGACAGGTCGGCGCCGGACAGGTCGGCGCCGGACAGCTTGGCGAAGGGCAGGTTGGCCTCGATCAGGCCGGTACCGGACAGGTTGGTGTCCCACAGGATGGCGCCGGACAGGTTGGCGCGGTACAGGTGGGCGTCGGAGAGGTTGGCGTCGGACAGGAAGGCGCCGGAGAGGTTGGCTTCGGACAGGAAGGCGCCGGAGAGGTTGGCATGGAACAGGTCTGCTTTCGGAATGTACGCCCCCGTTAGATCGACGCGGCCTTCTCCGGGCCCACGCCTTCCGATCACGGTAAGCGCTGCTTGAATATCGGTGGGGGGAGGCTTTGCTTGAATATCGGTAGCGGGAGGCTCTTGGCCTTTAACGTCTTTGGTACTCTTACGCACGAATGCGCACAGCGCCTCAAGCACCGGCTGATGATACTGCTTTGAGGTGGCGTCGTTCATCACGCCTTCCAGTGCGTAAATGCCGTCGAGCCGCACAAAAATTTTGTCTTTGCCCATCTGCCCCAATAGCTCAAAACCCTTTGAAACTTGCTGGCTGATGAGCTGATCATGAGATGCCTGATAGGCGTTTGCGGCCTGTTTACGGGATGCGTCCACAGTCTGCCGCGTCGCTTCGCGGGATGCTTCAATGGTCTGCTGCGTCCCAGAGTACGCAAACCAAGCGCCGCCCAGAACCGCGGCGCCAGCGATAAGCTGGGCAATGGCCTTCCGATAATTGTCCTCGACATCAGCGCGCGCCTTCGCGTCGCGGATTTGAAAGCGCAGACGGTTCGCTTGCCATTTCGGCAGCCACCACCAGAGCAGCCAAAGAAAAAGCAAGAGTGCTGCGACGAGGCCAACTCCAGCCGCCACGATCCACAGCAAGGACATGTTCAGCTGCCGGTTTCGAGGGCTTTGGCCGCCGCGACATGAAGCCAAGCCGTCCGGCTTATCCCCTGGTGCCTGGCCGCGCCGTCAACCCGCGCCAAGAGCGCCGCATTAAAGCGCATGTTCACCGTCGTCTTGCCGGGTTCCGGCTTGCTGGCGCCCGCAATAAACGCAGCTGCGCGGCTCTCAGACGACTTTGCAATGTGGGGCACTTTGATAGTCATTGCGGGTTCCCTGTGCGTACAACGCATTGACAACGGATAGCAGCTCGCCGGGCTTCGGCCCTTATCTGAGCGAAGGTTGCAGCCGAAGCCTGCTCGTCGCCGTCAACAAGCAGCACGTCCCTGCCTTCTTGGGCGAGCGCCGCCGCAATGTTGACAGCCAAAACGGTTTTGCCAACGCCGCCCTCGATGTTGCCGTAAGGATCATGTGCGCACGGCTCATGTGCAATGCATATGCGCCGCGCATACAACGAGAAGGTTAAAGAACCCTTGCCCCCAATCCCCAGAACAACGCCGCGAAAAGGCCCGGCTCCGCTCTGAGCGCTGGCGACGCGCCCATGGCATAGGCCCCAGGAAGCCCGCACAAAGGCCATGGATGGCTTTGGCATCAGCCGCAGCACATGGTACCGGCGCCGCGCGAAGGCCCGCGAGCAGGCAGCAACGTCGGCACGTGAGGCCGTGCCCGATCGCTTGGCGTGGCAGATTGCGGAGCTGCGCGTTTCGCTTGAACGGTGCGCGCTGGCGCATGAAGCAATGGCAAGAGAGCTGCGGCAATGAACAGTGGGCGCTGAAATCGATTTCCTCATTTTGCGAAAATCGATTTATTCGCTATCGTCCCACGCCCTTTCTGCCGTTGCTTCGGCGGGCGCGGAAATTGATCTGTTATTTTCTAACTGATCAATTGCGGAGCTGCGCGCGAGCCTCGACAAGATGGCTGTGGCAAACGCGGGGATGGGGGTTTCTGATATCGTCGCACTGGTTGAAGCCGAAGAGGCAAAGACGGCGAATCGAGGACCATACAAGAAACGAGCGGCTTAAATTGACTATTTGGCCTTTCATGCAGATCGTTGGTATTGTTTGCCTAATTATAGTCATTCTCACCCACGTCGCTGAGGCCTTCCAGATTCTTCCCGGCATGGGATGGGGGCTTCCGAGCAGCCCAGGACACTATCTCGATCTCACAAGCGCCATTCTAGGATGCACACTTCTTCCGTTAGGAATTCTTGGGCATGTGCTCACACGACGCCGAAATTCAAACTGACCACTACCTTTTAGCGCTTCCCCTTCCCGGCGGCCTTAGGAGCTGCACTGG
>JBPYDY010000197.1:0-5649 GCA_051986155.1 Methylocella sp. | reverse complement strand
TCTCGATACGTCGCTTTGGCCCGCAACGGTTCGGGAGGCGCTTAATGTTTAAGCGAGCAAAGTCGCCCGCTCTATTGCCGGCACCGTTTTAGGGCCTAGATAAAGAAAGAGCCTAGATAAAGAAGATGAGCATTGCGCGTGCGAATGAATCTCCGGCCGGGAATAAGCTATTTGCCTTGCGCCCCGACGCTCGCTGCAGGTTCATGGAACGGCCTTCACCGAGGATGGCATGACCATCATCGCCGTCCCCCGCTGCACCGTCTCGCAAACTTGGACCTTCTTCGACGGTTCCTGGCGGGAGGGCAATGAACCAATTTTGGGGCCGCGCACACATGGTGCCTGGCTGGGGTCGATGGTCTTTGACGGTGCGCGGGCGTTCGATGGCCTAACACCCGATCTTGATCTCCATTTGCGGCGCGTCAATAGGTCCGCCGCCTATATGTTGCTCGATCCCGTGCTGACGGTAGACGGCTGGCTGGAGCTGGTCGAAGCGGGTTTGCGCCGGTTTCCGCGCGATGCGCAGCTTTATATTCGGCCCATGTATTGGGCCGAAGTGGGAATGGGGGGCGGCGTGCGGTTTGATCGGTCCTCAACCAACTGGTGCCTCACAATCTACGAGGCGCCGATGCCAGAGCCTCGAGGCGGCGCCATCACTTTATCGCCTTTCCGGCGTCCGACGCCGGAGACGGCACCTGTCCATGCGAAGGCAAGCTGCCATTACGCGAATGGTGCGCGTGCGCTAATCGAGGCGGCGAGGCAAGGGTACGACAATTGCCTGATGCTCGACATGCTTGGCAATGTCGCGGAATTCGCCAATTCCAACGCTTTCATGGTCAAGGATGACATCGTTTTCACACCGGCGCCAAATGGCACGTTCCTTGACGGAATAACGCGCCAGCGCGTCATCGGTCTCTTGGATGGCGCGGGCGTGCGTGTGGTTGAAACCACGCTGACGTATGACGATTTCAAAAGAGCGGACGAGATCTTCTCCACCGGCAATTTTCAAAAGGTTGCCCCGGTGACGCGGATTTACGAGCGGCCGCTGACACCGGGTCCCGTCTATCAAAAGGCATGGACGCTCTATTGGGAATTCGCGCATGGGGCGTCCCGCGCGGCGCCAGCGCGCGTCCTATTCGCCCATCCGTAAGTGGGGAGGTATCTACCAACCGCATTTCAGAAATCCTGTTTGTTTTCACCAGCTATGATTAAGGCTTCAAAGACATGGAATTGCCATATGACGCGCTGCCTCGTGTTCGCCAGCGAACAGGGGATGCGAGCAAGAACATCATCAACAATAATACTGAAATTTATATGACAAGCCCGCCGTTCGATAGTTTCTCATTGCAAACCCAGAGCACCAATCCTCCAGAGGAGAGAAGTACTACAGCTATAGATAGGATGATACGGCGTATTAGCGAAATTGCGTGGGCGGAAAATTTAGGCTTAGCAAACAAGACACACGCGCTATTGAACAACGTAATCGTTCCACTTACTCAGCCAGATCAGAAAAGATGGACTATTCCACCGATTTATTTTGTCCACGAAATCGGAGGCACCGTAGCGATGTACTCCGATATTATTGGGGCGTTTGGTCCGCAACAACCATGCTTCGGCATTCAGGCGACTTCGGAGATGCGCACTGTTGAATACGCCAAATCGATCTCGATCGAATCCCTTGCCGAACGGTATGTCGGAGAGCTTATGAGATTTCAACCTACCGGAGCTTTGACGCTGGTTGGATGGTGTGCCGGAGCAATAATTGCGCTCGAGATGGCGCAGCAGTTAAAAAAACTTGGGCGAAAGGATATTCTCCTCGCCAATATTAATAGCGAGCTTTTTAATACCGGCAGCGATATTAGCCGCCGGAATCCAATATACTATCTCAGACTACTGCAAAATTTCCCCGGATGGGTCATTTATAACGAATCCGGTAGAAATAAGTTCATTAAATCTTTTAAGGAGCGTGCATTAAGGGCCATCTCTACCGGTAAAAATGCGCCGAGCGCTCAAGAGATAACCCGAGAACGGACGCTGGCGATAGCTGCTTTCGGCGATGTATCGACTAAAATGTTGGCGTCGGATGAAGCGGAACACCGGCGCAACATGTACTATGATTTTATAGAAGAATGCCGCCCCCGGCTTCCGGAGGGGCGTCAAGCTCTCGTTGGCGCTCTTTATAGGGCGTTGTTTGAATATCAACCTCAGCCGTATTCCGGTCGTGTCGTGGTCTATAAAGCGCAGGTCGGGGCGCTCTTGTATCTATACCAAGTAGCATCGGCATGGCGCGCTATCTCGCCCAGGGCAGAGATCGTCACTATAAGGGGAGCGCACCACACGACCATGATAAAAGATCCCGCAGTGACCGAATTGATAAAGGACTTGAAGCAAAAGATGGATGAATTTAGGCCTTGACTCTTCACCATTGTGGTGAATGGCCGCTTATTCGGGAACGGCGCTGTTCGGCCCGTGATGGCCCAGAAACACTTTGCTCTAAAAGCAACAGACCGCCGTTGATAGCGAATGAAATGAAGGGTGGAAGGAAATGAGTTCCTCTGTTAGGCAAATCCCGCCAGGACCGCCGGAAAAGTACGATCCGAGTCAGGATCTGCTGAGTTGGATCGTTACTCATTTCAAGGAATATGGTGACATTTATAAGGCGTCAATTTATGGCGCAAATGCTTATGTGGTCAGTGATCTGAGCTACGTGCAACATATCCTTCGCAGGAACTGGGAAAACTATAAAAAAGGCCAAGATACCAAGCGTAACAGACTGCTTATGGGCAACGGCCTAATAGTGAGCGAAGGCGAATTGTGGAAAAAGCAGCGCAGGACGATGCAGCCTGTTTTCCATCGCGATTCAGTTGGCGCCCTGGTCCCACTTATTAGGTCGGCCAATTTCGCTTTGCTCAAAAAATGGCAGCAGGCGGCCGCAAAGAACGAGACGGTCAATGTAACACACGACGTCAGCATTATGGTACTGCAGTTTGTGCTTACGTTCATTTTTGGCGATGATTACGAGTGGATTGCGCCGCATTTCCAGATCCTCTCCGACGAATCAGCGCGCGACCTGCAGTTCGCGCAAACCTTTAGAGCTTTGGCAGAAATAATCCTCCAGGCCGCCGCTAAAAGGCGAACGCAAAACAGAATATCGGGGGATATTCTGGGCATGCTCATGGAGGCGCGCGATCGGGTAACCGGCAAGATTATGCCCGACCACCAGCTGGTAAACGAGGTCATAACCCTTATTGTCGCCGGCCACGAGACCACCGCTAGCGTCTTGAATTGGACTTGGTATCTGCTCTCGCAACATGCGCAGGTCGAGCAAAGATTATCGGGCGAGCTCAGTATCTTGTCAGAAAGTGAATTTCCTGAGCTTTGTGATCTGCCGCAATTTGGTTACACGCGCCAAATCATTGACGAGGCGATGCGCCTGTACCCGCCAATTTGGGTGGAGACGCGCACGGCGGTCAAGGACGATTATCTCGGTGAATATTTCGTCCCCGCTGGAACCGAGATCTATATTTCACCTTATTTAATTCAACGGCACCCTGCATACTGGGAGGCGCCAGACGAATTCAATCCGGACCGGTTCAGTCCCGCTCAATCACGCGATCGGCACGAACTAGCCATGCTACCATTTTCCGTAGGCCCGAGAAGTTGCATCGGAGAATTCCTAGCCCGGATTGAAATGCAAATTCACCTCATCACGGTCGCGAGAAAACTGCGGCTACGGTACGTTCAAGACAAGCCCCTCGAGCTGGATATCGGCATAAATTTGCGCAGCAAAGGCGATTTCATAATGAGCCCAGAAGTCAAGTCAACGGCATCGGCCGGGCAGCTCGCAGAACAGCCGACCATTTGAATCTGCCCTGCTTCGTTCGCGATCCAGACTTAGGCAAGCAAAGTAAAGGCATGGAACCGGCGGTTCTTAAGACAACGGCAGCGCGAGCCTTGGTCGATCAATTGATCGCCAACGGGATCGACCATGTCTTCTGCGTTCCGGGTGAAACCTATCTTCCGGTTCTCGATGCCATTTACGAACGCAAGCTACAGCTCACGGTTTGCCGCAACGAGGCGGGCGCGGCGATGATGGCGGATGCCTATGGCAAGGCGACGGGCAAGCCGGGCATATGTTTCGTCACGCGCGGCCCCGGTGCGGCAAACGCCTTCGCCGGCGTGCACATTGCGCATCACGATTCGACGCCGCTGATCTTATTTATCGGCCAGATCGAGCGCCTGGTGAGGGAACGCGGCGCCTTCCAAGAGGTCGATTATCGCGCCATGTTCGGCGGCCAAACGAAATGGACGGCGGAAATAAATGTCGCCGCGCGGATCGTTGAATTTGTTGCCCGCGCTTTTCGCACCGCCTGCTCGGGCCGTCCCGGTCCCGTCGTTCTATCGCTTCCGAAAGACATGCTCGACGAGAGCGCGCCCTGTATAAGCGCACCGCGACATTATACCTTAGAAACTTATCCTGGCGCCGACGATATGCTCAGGCTTGAGGCCTTGATCGGGGAGGCCAAGCGGCCAATTTTAATTGCCGGCGGCACACGTTGGGACGAAGTATCGAGCCGCGCGCTGCAAGGCTTCGCGCAGGATTTCGATATGCCCGTCGCGACAAGCTATCGCCGCTTGCCGCTGTTCGACGCCCTGCACCCTTGTTACGCCGGTGATCTGGGATTGCACGCCAATCCGAAACTCGTCGAGCGGATAAGGGACAGCGATCTCGTCATTCTTGTAGGAGGGAGGCTCGGCGAAATCCCTTCGCAGGGCTACCGGTTGCTGGACATTCCAATCCCCCGGATGACTTTTGTGCATGTCTATCCGCATGCCGAGGAAATCGGCCGCGTCTATGCGCCGGATCTTGCCATCCACGCGTCGCCGCGGCCATTTGCGGCGGCGCTAAAAGAGCTACGCAAGCCCGCGACGATCCCGTGGCATGAGGAGACAAGAGCCGCGCATGACGATTATCTTTCCTTCTCGTCCGCCTTTACGCCCTCGGCCGATGCCGATCTTGCAGAAATCATGATCTGGCTGCGCGACAATTGCCCTCCGGCAACCATCATCTGCAACGGCGCCGGCAATTATGCTGCCTGGATTCATCGCTATTACCGGTTTCGTCACTACGGGACGCATATCGCTCCGACCTCCGCCACCATGGGTTACGGTGTGCCGGCGGCGGTCGCGATGCAGCGGCTCTATCCTGAACGAACCGTCATTTCTCTAAACGGCGATGGCGATTTTCTGATGAACGGGCAGGAATTTGCAACAGCCGTGCAATATGGCCTGCCAATTATCGTTATCGTCTTCGACAACGCGAGCTACGGTACGATCCGGATGCATCAGGAGCGCAATTTCCCGGGCCGCGTCATCGGCACCAGCTTGCAAAATCCCGACTTTGCGGCCTATGCCCGCGCCTTCGGCGGATACGGCGCCGTGGTCGAGCGAACGCGCGATTTCCCGGCAGCCTTCGAGGCAGCGCGCCGCTCCGGGCAACCAGCAATCGTTCACGTCAAGATCGATCCAGACCGCATTACACCAGCGGCAACGCTAACCGCGATCCGGCGCGATGCATTAATGCGCCAGCAGCAAACGAGGACCCCACAGTGAATTCTATACGTTCAACAATTTTGCTCGAGTTCGAACTAG
>JBPYDY010000196.1:0-4740 GCA_051986155.1 Methylocella sp. | reverse complement strand
GCCCACCGCAGCCGCAAGATGAGGAAAGTTGTCGTCGGCGGCCAAATCCTTCTTCGCCTTAACGAGCGTCGAGAAAAGTTTCTTCGTGCAATTTGGTATCGCCGATCATTTTGACTACTTGCGCAATGTCCATCCGCGTGTACCAGATTTCAAGCGGGGGCTGAGGGGCGAGTTCAAGGAGGAATTCGCGATAAGATTTGACCGTCGCTTGGGCAAGCGCGCGGGCCTTCTTATCAGGCAGATTGGCGTCTAGGGCGGCAACCGCGACACTAGCTGCCAATCGCTTGAGGTCTACCGTGAAATCGACTCCCGGCAAGGTTTCGTCAAAGTCGTTGATGTCGAAAAGAACTCTGCCTTCCGGCGTGTTGAACGCGCCAAAATTCATCAAATGGCAATCGCCGCAGGCCTGCACCGGGATACCGGCCACGGGCTGAGAGCTGAGATCCTGGGCCATGACGGCGGCAGCTCCGCGCAAAAAGAGGAAGGGCGATTTCATCATCCGCTTGTACCGCTCCGGCAGAAGTTCCGGGATGCGCTCGGCGTCCGTCGCGTGGAGAATGGCAACAGGGTCGCGCCCGGGGGGCAAGACGCAGCCGGCATGAGATTCGCGCGGTACGCGGGCACGCAATGCGCGGCCCGCCTTATAGCGCTCTGCCCGCGGCAAACGCGCGGCGCTCACGAGATTCGAAGAAGGGTTGACCATGCGCGCCTCCGTTGCGGCTGACTCGAAAGACGCAAATTAAAACATTTTCCTCGGCGCTGGGAACAGGCCGGGCCAGCGTCAGCCTGCGTGTCAAGCTTAAGCGTTACCAATCGCAAGCATCACGATCCGAAACAGAATGAGGCCGGCCGCGAGCACGAGATAGGCGCGCAGGACAAACATCCAGCTCCGCGCTGCAAGAGACAAATGCGCCGGGGGAAGTTTGTGCAAAGGCGGCATGCGCCAATCGGCACGGGAAGAGTGGCCTGGCTGGACGGTAGCGCAGTTCATTATTGTTTCCCGCGCGCATTCCACCTTGCCGCGGGCATCCTTTTGCGCCGCAGCGATGAGGTCTTCGAGCATCGCTTGCTCCCCGGGGCCGGGACGGTGGTCTTCAATGGCAAGGTCTATCCGTTGTTTATCGATTGCGAGGCCTCTCATTTGCCCATTCGCGCCGAGAATGATGCGAACCGCTCCCCCAGCAGACTGGTCTTCGGCCTCGATCCGATCGATCTCGGCCTGCATCTCCCGCCTCTTTTCCCGTAGCAATGTTTTGGCGCGGCTTCCGCCCACAGCCCAAGTTGCCAGCGCGACAACAATGCCGAGGGCGGTGCCGCCGCCAAGAATGGAGAAAATAACCGTCTGGTTCGTTGCTTCAGGCAATAGCACCGAGACGGTCAGAATAACCGACAGTATAACAAGAACAGCGATGATGCCGCCGGTTAGCAAATTGAGCCAAGCGGAATTGACCCAAGGACCGACCACCGCTTTGTCATTGCAGAGCAGCAGGAGGAAGACTGTGGCGCTTGGCAAAAGCACCCCGGCAAGGGTTTGCACGGCATTTGTTAGCAGGCCGAGCGGCGCTCCAGGCGTCAGGACGAGGCCCGCGGCTATCGCAATAAGGCTGCAGTAGACAAAATAAAAGCCTTTGGCTTCGGAAGGCTTCCGGTGCAGGGAATGGCGGAGCGAAAAAACATCGCCGATGGCATAGGCTGTCGAAAGCGAGACGGCCGACGCGCCAATGATGCTGGCGTCGATGAGGGCAATCGCGAACATAATGCCGCCCGCCCGGCCAGCGTATCTGGCAATCCCGCTTGCCACGGCACCGGCGTCGGTGAACTTCCCGAACTCAGGCTTGCCGTCGAAAGCCGCGGCCGTGAAGGCCATCATGGCCACGGCGCCGATGATGACAAGGACGATGCCGAGCCAGAGATCGGTTCTCTCGTAGCGGATGAACCGCGGCGTAATGTGCTTATCAATGACGTAGCTTTGCTGGAAAAAGAGCTGCCAAGGGGCAATTGTTGTGCCGACGATGGCGACAATCAGCAGCATAACTTCGCTAAGCTTGGCCCCCGGCGGAAGTTGCGGCACGGCGAGATCGTGCGCAATCTGAGCAACCGGCGGATGAACGAGCAAAAACACCGGCACGAGCAGGAGACTGCCGAACACGAGCACCATCGAGACCCGCTCGAAACGGCGGAAATTTCCGGTGCTTGCGGCGGCTATTATCGAAACCGCAGCAAGTGCGACGCCAAGTCCCTTTGGCATGCCGAGATAATCAAGCGCGAGCGCTATTCCGATAAATTCGGTGACGATGGTAAGGGCATTGAGGAGAAATAAGTCAATGATGCTGAAGGCACCCCAAAATTTGCCGAAGCGCTCCAGTATGAGGCGCGCGTGGCCAACGCCGGTGACGGCACCGAGGCGCAGAACCATCTCCTGGTTGACGTAAAGGACTGGGACGAGGAGAAGAAGCGTCCATAAGAGCGTGGTACCGTAATTCTGCCCAGCCTGGCTATAGGTCCCGAAGGCCCCGGCATCATTGTCGCCGACCATGACAATGAGGCCAGGCCCGAGGATGGCAAGCAGGGTTTGCAGCCGGTGCTTCCAGCTGTGGCGAGGGCCATGATCCCCCTGCAGAATGGTGCCGAACGCGCCGTGGATATGGCCGATTTGGGCTTCGTCGAAGACGGCAACTGCGGCTGCCTCATCGACGGCGGGGCGATAGTTCATGGCCTTCTCTCCTTTCCCAGCGGCGGGGAGGGGGAGAGGCCATACGACCTTAGAAGGTCATGGTCTCCGCGCCGCCCGCGGGACTGTCATTGGGCAAAATCTCGAACCCGGAACCCGCACTCATGCCGGAACGGCCGAGAGCGGGGCAACTAGAGCCGTCGTCCAACGAATCCTCCTTGGTTAGGCCGCGGCGCGTGCGGCAACAGAGCCGCCCGCGACGCGAAGCGGCTGGCGCCGGCATGGTAGGTCATCGATGACCTCTTCGGCACTGGCGCCAGCGCCGCGGCCCGCACGGGGGTCTACCCAGCGAGCCAGCAACGCGCCGGTTATCGGTTCAAGCTGCCACCTGCATTCAAGGGGCGCCCGTAAATGAGGGATATGGCGTGTGTCCGGCGCCGGCATGCGGGAAGAATATGCCGCGGCGCGAGAATATTTGCGCGCGCGGTTCCACGACGCCACAGATACATGTTCAACGTGATGAAAATTGAGGAGCCTGGTCATCGCTCACCTCCAGCCATTCTTCGCGGCCGATGGTGAGCGGAGCAGGGACCCTAGGCGATCCCTAAACCTCTCATGCGATCAGTGCCGCGTAATATAAACTTGGGTGGTACTTGCCCGCACTGCGCGGAGTTCATGCCACCGGAGTAGGTACTGCCCATTTGTCCTTAAAGGGGTTGCGCGAATCTGGACTGGCCAAATCGCCCGGAGTCAAAATGCGCCTTGCCGAGGAATGTGTCAACCTTCAAAAAGAGTTTTTATCCTTACCGAATTGTTGCCGGGGCGGTTGCCAATCGGCGGCCCGGGCGGTTGGATGCGGCCGTCGCCGCTGTCAGATGGGCGAGCCTAATGCCCTGTCTATATGCTAGATCGCAAACGCGTTAGGGCGTGCCGGCGCGGCGCTCCCGGGGTACGCGCAACAAAAGCCCGAAGGCTCGAGAAGATCCCATGACGCCAGCACTCGACCCCGGATTTCAGAAAGATGCGCTCAATCTTATGATGGCCGTTGTGCTCGGCGCCGTCATTGGCTTCGAACGCCAGTGGCGCCAGCGCCTCGCGGGGTTGCGGACCAACACGCTCGTTTCGCTCGGCGCGGCCATTTTTGTGGTTTTCGAAGGGCAATTCGCAGATGAAAGCTCGACTCGGGTCGCGGCTCAGGTCGTGACGGGCATCGGCTTTCTTGGCGCCGGGGTCATTTGGAAGGAAGGCCTCAATGTGCGAGGCCTCAACACGGCGGCGACACTATGGTGCGCCGGCGCGGTTGGGCTCCTCTCCGGCGCGGGCTTTTGGCGCCAAGCCGCGCTCGCCGCCGGCCTCGTCGTCGCTATCAACCTGTTGCTGCGGCCGCTTGTCAGCATGGTCAACCGCCAGACGCTGGAGAGCGCCGAAATCGAAACGTCTTATGTCGTGAATGTTACCTGCAGAGGAGCCGATGCGGCGAAAATCCGCTCGCTCCTAGTGCAAGGTTTTGGGGTCAGCGATCTTCACGTGCGGGAGCTCGAAAGCAACGACATAGAAGGCTCGGACCGGGTCGAGGTGACGGCCACGCTCGTCTCGCAGAAGCGGCGCGAGATCGCGCTTGAGTATATCGTCGGCCACCTAAGCCTGGATCCGAGCGTGACGGCCGCCCGCTGGCGCGTCGTCGACACGATCGTTTGAGGCGGCACATGCGGTCAGTGCGCGGCTCCGGGCCTGCCAGCTTCGCCGCCATAAGCGTATGGCCCGCATTCTGCCAGCCTTCGGCTCCTCCGGATACCAGCCGACGCCGCGATAGCATTAAGAAAGCACACGCCTTGCCGTGTTCCTGCTCGACCGGCATTTCACTCAGGCTGGCCTGATGAGTCTGGCTCGATCAGGCTCAAGCGGGAAAGATCGGCAACGGGCCGTCTTTGATCGTCGACAGTAACCGCTTCGGCATAGTGCATTCCAAACACAACTTCGTCCACCGTGTAAACGCGCATGTCATGAATTGCGGTACCGATTGCATGGTCGCGGGCCTCGATGGTTAAAAAGAGGCGTGCATCGTCCTC
>JBPYDY010000195.1:0-3114 GCA_051986155.1 Methylocella sp. | reverse complement strand
GGCCAGCATGCCGGTCACGCTTGCAAGTCAAAATGCTTGCAATCGAGTGGGGTGTGCGTGCTAGAAGAGCCGCCGGTACGCCTTAGGATTGCGAAAGCCTGCCCGCACGCGCCTGCGGCGTATCGCGTTTGGCTCTTTTACGCGCCGTGCGCCTCGCTAAGTCAAGTGGGGTGCAATCGACGGCCGGGCAAGAACGGTTGCCAGAGCGATATCGTTACCAGAATCGGATGGCGAATTAGCTTCTCGAATTAGCTTCTATTGACCGGTTGTAGCGCGCAACCGCATTTCGGAGTAGCAATGCCCGAGGTTAAGTTTAACGGTCCCGCCGGCCGCATCGAAGGCCGGTTTCATCCTTCAACAATTCGCGGCGCACCCATCGCAATTATTCTACACCCGCATCCGCAATTCGGCGGGACAATGAACAATCAAATCGTCTACAATCTTTACTACACTTTCGCTGAGCGCGGATTCTTCGTGCTGCGTTTTAACTTTCGCGGCGTCGGCCTGTCCCTCGGCAGCTTCGACCACGGCCAAGGCGAGCTATCGGACGCCGCGGCAGCCCTCGATTGGGCTCAAGCGGAAAATCCCGAGGCCCGCTCATGCTGGGTCGCCGGGATCTCGTTTGGTGCCTGGATCGGCATGCAGCTGCTCATGCGCCGGCCCGAAATCGAAGGCTTTGTGGCGGTAGCTCCGCCCGCCAACCGGTTCGACTTTTCCTTTCTTGCGCCTTGTCCGTCTTCCGGGCTTTTCGTCCATGGAGATGAAGACCGCGTCGCGCCCTTAAAAGAAGTCACCGGCCTCATTGAGAAGCTCAAGACACAAAAGGGAATAACGATCGAGCATGCGGTCATTCCGGGAGCCAATCATTTCTTCGAAAACTGCATCGACTTGCTGACCGAGGAGGTTGGACTCTATCTCGATCGCCGCCTCGGCAATCCGCCAAGGCTCCCGACCCCGACGCGCAGCGAGCCTGCGGATCGGTAATGCTTCCGGCGCTCCCAAGACGAAGTGGAGGTCTTCAGTCCTTGGCGCGCTCGACATAGGTGCCGTCCGCCGTTTGGACGATGATTCTTGTCCCGGTAGAAATATGTGGCGGGACCATGATGCGGGCGCCGTTCGAGAGCTTTGCCGGTTTGTAGGATGAGGATGCCGTTTGCCCCTTCATCGCGGGCTCGGTCTCGACGACCTCGAGCGTTACCCGTGCCGGCAATTGAATCGCGACGGCGGTGCCATTGAATATTGAGAGCACGCAAGTCATGCCCTCCTGCAGATAGGCTACTTGGTCGCCTATCACGTCGGCGGGCACAATGATCTGGTCAAAGGTCTCCGCGTTCATAAAAGTATAGCCGTTCGCATCTTCATAAAGGTAATTGAAATTCGCATCTTCGACATAGGCGCGCTCAACCTGCTCGGTTGTCTTATATCTCTCAGTTGTCTTTACGCCATCCGAAACGCGCCGCATGTCGATTTGTGTCGTCGGCGTGCCTTTGCCGGGGAAAAAACTCTCTGCGGTCAAGACAACATAGAGCTGACCATCCTCCTTCTCGATGATATTGCCTTTTCGGATGGAACTGGCGATGACTTTCACGGGTAGTCCTTGGTTGGAATTGAGACCGGGAATGCGCACCAAAGGCTTCGCGGAGCCGGGCGTTTCGCGCCGCACATAAGCCAAGTTCTTGCAATTCGCCAGAGTATTTTCGTCGCGGGAATTTTGGCCAGTGGTCGAATCTGAACCTAGCGCGACATCACGGCCAATCCGGACATGAAATCAGTTAAATGGCGGCAATGAGCAATCCATCACAAGATAAATCCCCTTGGTGGCGCCCGCATGTTCATAAGGACCGGCGCCCTTTCCTCATTGCGCGAAACAAAATGGCCGAGGCGGCGCGGTCTTTCTTTTGCTCCCAATCGTTTCTTGAGGTGGATACTGCAGCGCTGCAAATTTCGCCCGGAAACGAGGCCCACATTAGCGGTTTTTGCACCGAGATCATCGATGACGCCGGAGCCAAATCGAAGCTTTATCTGCATTCCTCGCCCGAGTTCGCGGCCAAGAAATTGCTCGCCGCCGGAGAGACTCGCATCTACACCTTTGCGCATGTGTTTCGCAACCGCCAGAGAGGCAAGCTTCATCATCCCGAATTCACCATGCTCGAATGGTATCGCGCGGGCGAGCCCTATCAGCGATTGGTCGAGGACTGCATGGGCCTTCTTGCCCGGACGGTTGCCGCCGCGGGAAGCCGGGACCTGAGCTTTGGCGGCCATGTCGCCGATCCCTTCGCCGGGCCTGAAATATTAACCGTCGCCGAAGCCTTCGACCGTTACGCCGGCATTGATATTCTCGCTACTCTTGGCGGGCCGCAGCCAGACCGGGATGCTTTGGCGGCTCGCGCAAGCGAGCACGGGATCAGAATTGCCGCAGACGACAGCTGGCCGGATATTTTCAGCAAAATCATGGTCGCTAAGATCGAGCCGCAATTGGGCCACGGCCGCCCCACGATCCTGATGGATTATCCGGCGAGCGAGGCGGCGCTTGCCAAATTGCAGGGCGATCCGCGGTTTGCGGAGCGGTTTGAGCTTTACGCCTGCGGCGTCGAGCTCGCCAATGGATTTGGCGAACTCACCGACCCTGTTGTCCAGCGCCAGCGGTTCGAGGCCGCGATGGCAGAGCGGCTGCGAATCTATGGCGAGGCCTATCCGATCGACGAGGATTTTTTGCAGGCGCTCGCGATCATGCCCGAGGCTTGCGGAATTGCGTTCGGCTTCGACAGGCTCGTGATGCTCGCAACCGGCGCGGTGCATATCGAGCAGGTGGTGTGGACCCCGGTTACGCAGGGCACACATGGCGGATGATTCGTATGCTCGCGCTCCTGTTTGGGGTGAGGTGAAACGACGCAGCGTGGGCCGATGTCTGCAATCCCTGCTTACGGCCCAAAAGCTTTCTCTGCTTCTCCACAGATCTCAAGGCATACTTGTCCGGAGTAAGCCATGGATCGCCCATCGTCACGACGACCGACGGGCATTCATATCCGGTGGTCTGGATCGTCGGCGCGGAAGGCGACAACCGGCTGCATGGGTTTCGTGGCGATACGGGCGAGCCTCTTTTTGAGGGCGGCG
>JBPYDY010000194.1:0-14559 GCA_051986155.1 Methylocella sp. | reverse complement strand
CAAAATCGCCAAACGGGCCGTCGATCGGACGCAAGCCATAGGCGCGGCAGGCCACCATCATGCGAGTCTGCGCCGCATGCCACTGATCGGCCCAGTAATAGGCGCGATTGCCGGCGGTGTCCTTGTCTGTGAGCACGCCGTAGTCGGCGTTGACGCCGCCGATCACCGTGGTCCGCGCCCGCGTCGAGGCGGCATAATCCGCCACGCCAAAGGACATCGCTTCGAGACGCTTGCTCGATTGCGCGATGGCCTCGACATTGGCCATTCCGAGAGCGGTCTCGATCAGCACCTCGAAGCCGATCCGCTTTGTGCGCTTTTTGGCCGCTTCGATCTGCGTGACCAGCATATCCACGGCATAGACATCGGCGGGCACACCGACCTTGGGAATGAGGATCATGTCGAGGCGCGGGCAGGCCTCTACAATATCGACCACGTCGCGGTACATATAGTGGGTGTCGAGACCATTGATTCGCACCATCATGGTCTTTGTGCCCCAGTCGATCTCATTCAAGCCGGCGATGATATTTTTGCGCGCGTGCTCCTTGTCGTCGGGCGCCACCGCATCCTCGACATCGAGAAAGACAATGTCGGCCGCCCCCTTCGCTGCCTTCTCGAACAGTCCGGGATTGGAGCCTGGGACCGCCAGCTCCGAGCGATGCAGGCGCGGCTGGGCCTGTTCGATAATCGTGAAACTCATGCGCTTTTCCTTTCTCCCTGAGGTAACTCCATGCGGCCATTCTCAGCCGGTAGCGCCGAGACCGCTTGCTATGCAATTGATCGATAAGAGCAGGTTCACCTTGAAGGCTTCCATCGCCTGTTCGCTTTGGCCTTCGCGGAAGCGGCGCAAAAGCTCGACCTGGGCCCGATTGACCTGATTTATCGTCGGCAGCCGATGCGCGAGGCGGGCGCGGTAATTCGGAAATCTTTCGCCAATCTCGCGCTCCCTCGTCACCCGCAAGATCATGTCGCAGGTGAGCCTATGCTCTCGCTCGATCAACGAAAAAATTGCGTCGCGCTTTGCGGCGTCAGCACAAAGGCTTGCGTATTCGCGGGCGATCTTCAGATCGACGAGACAGAGGGTCTTCTCGACCTCGCCGAGGATCAGGCGGAAAAGCCGCGACTCGGTGAACATGCGCCGCAAAAGCGCCTCGCCCCGGTCCTTCCGGACATCGAGAAAACTCGCAATTCCGCTTCCCGTACCATACCAGCCGGTGATCGCGTGCCGGTTTTGCGACCAGGCGAATACAAAGGGGATGGCGCGCAGGTCGCTGAGCGAATGCGCGCCAAACCGGCGTGCTGGGCGCGACCCAATGTTGAGAAGCGAGATCTCTTCCAAAGGGCTGGCCGCCTGAAAATACTCCAAAAGGTCCGGGTGCGAAATAAATTGCGCATAGGCCGCATAGGAAGCGCCGGATAGCGCCTCCATCGCCTCATCGAATTCGGCCCGCGGGACAAGGGCCTGCTCGCGTTCGGACATGAGGACATGTTTGAGCACTGAAGCGCCGATGACTTCCATCTGGAATAGGGCGGTGCCGCGGTTTGCGTATTTGAACGAGACCACCTCGCCTTGTTCGGTGACCCGGAAAATGCCGCGGATTGACCCCGCCGGCTGCGCCGCGATTGCTTGCGCCGTGGGCGCCCCGCCGCGGCTGACCGAGCCGCCCCTGCCGTGGAAAAAACCGACTGGCACCCCGCATTCGGCTCCTACCTTCGCCAACCTTGCCTGGGCCTTTGCCAGTTCCCAATTGGCGGCAAGAAAACCGCCATCCTTGTTTGAGTCTGAATAGCCGATCATGACCTCCTGCACGCCGCCTTGCGCCTTGGCGCTCCGGCGCACGAGCGGCATGGACAAAAGCTCGCGCATGATCGCGGGGGCGGCACGCAAATCGGCGATCGTCTCAAACAGCGGTACAATCGGAAGCGCGCAGGCCTCCACTCCCACCTTGTCGAGAAAGAGCCCCGCTTCCTTGGCCAGCAGATAGGCGCCAAGAACATCGGCAACCGAACGGGTCATGCTAAGAATGAAGCCGCCAAAGGCCTCCCGGTCACAATGTCCGCCTTTCACATTGGCTAGCGCGAACATGCCGATGATTTCCTGGGCCTCGGGCGGCAAATCGAGCGCTGCAGGCACTGAGGGCAAAGGACGCGCAAGCTCGGCACCAAGCCAGCTTTTCCATTCTGCGGAGCCTGGATCGGGCGGCGTTTCACCTTTGCGGCCGGTCTTTGCTTGCCAAAGCGCCTGCAATGTTTGGGTGAGCCTGGTGGTATTGTCGCGCAGATCGAGGCGCACCGTGCGGAAGCGGAAGACCTCCACCGCCCAGCGCAGCGGCCTAACGAGGCCCTTGGCGATTTCGCCGGCGCCTCCCTCCGCTAAGGCATCCTCGAGAATTCGGAGCTCGGCAATGAACTCGTCCGCACTGGCATAACTGGCGGCGTCGGCGGCCTGCCCGGCCGCGGTGCGCGCGATGGTAAGCTGCAGCTTGCGCAGCATAGCGAAAAGGAACTGCCGGTACGGTTCCCCAGAATTGCGCTTTGCCATCATCTCGCCTTCGGGGCTCTTCGCGAGCGCATTTGTGAGAGCCGCTTGAAAGGCTTGCGAAACCGGCATCGCCCATTGCGCGATCGACATTCGTTGCAGCAGCGAAGTCAGATGCTGTTCATAATAGCGCAGGCTCGCCAATGCGTTTTGCTTGAGCGCGCGCCGGGTCACCTTATTGCTGACGAAAGGATTGCCATCCCGGTCGCCCCCGATCCAGGAGCCGAACTGAAAAAACTGCGTCAGCGTAAACCGCTCGCCCGGATAATGTTCAACGAGCGCCCGGTCGAGTTTCTTCAAAAGGTCGGGCACGCCTTCGAGCAACGTCTCGTGAAAGAAATGCAGGCCCCAGGCGACTTCTTGGTCGACGGTAGGCTTTTCGCGGCGGATTTCACCGGTCATCCATAAAAGCGCGATCTCGTCGCGCAATCTATCGACAATGCCTGAACACTCGCGCTCGGTCCACCGCTGCTGCTCGAGCTCGACGAGGAGCCGGTAAATGCGGCGGTGTTTTTCAAGCACAGTGATGCGCTTTGCTTCGGTTGGATGGGCCGTGACAACCGGCCGGACACGGGTGGAGACTAGGCGCTCGCCTATCTCCTGCGCATCGATATCGAGCTTCGCCGCTTTGGCGACGACATTGGCGAAGGTGCTGTCAACCGCCGCTTCGCCGCGCACGCGTTCGGTCTGGCGGCGCAGCCGCATCGCAGTGTGCTGCTCGACAATTGCCAGGAGCTGGAACCAAATTCCGTGGGCCTGGAAAACGCGGGAAAGCGATTCAGGAGCAAAATCCCCCGGTTCTGGCTTTCCGCGCAGCGCCGCGGCAACCTCGGGATGCTTGCGCTGAACGACATCCGCAAGCAATTCAAACAAAAGGTCGGCGGTTTCCTCGCCATCGAGCATCGCCTGAATGCTTCCAGGGGCATTGCCGATCTCGGCTCCCGGCCGGCCCGGCCTGAACGCAATCATGAGGGCACCTCGCAGCCACGAGCAGCCATGCATTTTGATTGAAGCAAGTGAGCACCGCTGCGACGGGAAATGGGCATTTTCCGGCCACCAAAGAACGGGCACGGCCGCCCGAATTGGCTCGCGTCGACTCCCCCTAAGCCAAAACCTTGGCCATGGTCGAGCCGAGCTCGCTCGGGCTCGCAGCCACAATGAGGCCATAGGACTTCATGATTTCGGCCTTCTCGGCGGCGCTATCGCCGCTTGCAGAAATGATTGCCCCTGCGTGACCCATCCGCCGGCCCTTTGGCGCGGTCAGACCTGCGACATAGCCGACGACAGGCTTGGTCATGTGGCTCTTAATCCATGCTGCCGCCTCGGCCTCCTGTGGGCCGCCAATTTCCCCAATCATCATCACCGCTTTGGTTTCCGGATCGCGCTCGAAAAGGACCAAATGATCCAAAAATGAGCTGCCGTTGATCGGATCGCCGCCGATGCCGACGCTCGTTGAAACGCCAATGCCGAGAGCCTTCATCTGCGCGGCGGCCTCATATCCGAGCGTGCCTGAGCGCGAAACGATGCCGACATTGCCTTGCATATAGATATGCCCCGGCATAATCCCGAGCATCGCCTTGCCGGGGCTAATGATGCCAGCGCAGTTCGGCCCGACCATAAGCGTCCTATGGTCGCGCTGATAGCGCAAAAGATAGCGCTTGATCCGCATCATATCCTGGGCGGGAATGCCGTCGGTGATCGAGCATACGACCCTGATCCCGGCGTCTGCCGCCTCCATGATCGCGTCGGCGCAGAAGGCCGGCGCGACGAACGTAATGCTATGGGTTGCGCCGGATTGCTTGACCGCTTCCTTCACGGTATTAAATACGGGCAGGCCGAGATGCGTCGTTCCGCCCTTACCCGGAGTGACGCCGCCCACGACCTTGGTGCCGTAGGCGATCATCTCCTTGGCATGGAACGTGCCCTTGTCACCCGTAAAGCCCTGGATTACGACCCGGCTTGTTTCATCGATGAGAATGCTCATTTCCTAGAACTTTCCTTCAAGCCAATCGCGGCGAAGTTCGAAGACCGTTTCGCCTGCGCAGTAAAAGACACGGCACGCGCGCGCTTCTAGCTCACCGATCAGCCGCCGCGCTTGCCCTGCTTGCCTCATATGTCGTCAGGCTTTGCCGCCCCTATTTGTGGCGCTGCGCGCCGCGTCGACCGCCGCATTCGCGGCATCGGCGAGGGTCTCGGCCGAGATGATTGGAAGCCCGCTTTTCGCGATGATCTCCCGGCCGGCTTCCACATTGGTGCCGGATAAGCGCACTACCAGGGGGACATCGACCTTAAGCTCCCGGCAAGCCTTGACCACGCCTTCGGCTACCCAGTCGCAGCGATTGATCCCGGCGAACACATTCACCAGAATGGCGCGCACATTCTTGTCGGACAGCACCAAACGGAAGGCTGCAGCCACCCTGTCGGGCGAGGCGCCGCCGCCGACGTCAAGGAAATTCGCGGGATTTCCGCTGGCATATTTGATCATGTCCATCGTCGCCATGGCGAGCCCCGCGCCATTGACGATACAGCCGATGTTGCCGTCAAGGCCAACATAGTTGAGGTTGTGCTCCGCCGCCTGAACTTCGCGCGGATCCTCTTGCGAGTGGTCCCGCATGTCGGCAACGGTCCCGCGCCGGAACAAGGCATTATCGTCGAACGACATCTTGGCATCGAGGGCAAGCACGCGGTCATCCTTGGTTACGACCAGCGGATTGATCTCGACCATGGTCGCGTCAAGATCGCGGAACGCGCGATAGCAACCGAGAATGGTCGTCACAGCCCGGCTGACCTGCTTGATCGTCAGCCCAAGCCCGAAGGCGAGCTCGCGGGCCTCGAAGGACTGCAGCCCCACCGCCGGCTCGACGACGACCTGAAGGATTTCTTCCGGGTGCTCCTTGGCGATTTCTTCGATGTCCATGCCGCCATAGCGCGAGGCGATGACCCTAACGCGCTCGACCTTCCGGTCGAGAACGTAGCCGAGATAAATCTCGCGATCGTAGGGTTCGGCCACTTCGATGTAGACGCGCTGCACGACCTTGCCGTCGGGACCAGTCTGATTGGTGACGAGCGTTTTGCCAAGCAGCTCGGCTGCCGCCGCGCGCACCTCGTGATAGGTCTTGCAGAGCTTAACGCCGCCAGCCTTGCCTCGGCCGCCGGAGTGGATCTGTGCCTTCACCACCCAATGCCAGCCGCCGAGCTCGGTCGCGCAATAGACCGCTTGCTCGGGACTATAGGCGACGGCTCCCGGCGGAACCGCGACACCGAAATTCGCCAGAAGTTCTTTTGCCTGATATTCGTGAACGTCCAATCGCCCCTCCTTCTAACCCAGCCCCCAAATCACCGGACATTTTGACCTGTCCGAATTTGCCGGCCCCGCATCACGTTCGCGCTGACAGGATGCCCAAAGCCCATAAGCCCAGTTTACCCTATGCGAGCAACGATTATTGTCAAATTCCCGGCTTAGCAACCCTTCCTGTGGCGTTGCGACGCAGTTGCAGCAAGCTCACCATTACACTCGCCGTAGAAACGGTGAGCGGAAGATCGCGACGCCCTCGCGTGCTGGAAATCTTGGCGGTTTCGGGTGCTTGACTGGTGGCTTGATGGTGCGGGTATGAGAAAATGATTGAAAGGCCAGCGTTTCCCGTTATGTAACGCTATCGCTCGCCGCACACCATTTAATCGGCACCTTTTCACGCTGAGATCGGGCCGCAGAGGAGCCGCCCGCTGCGCGGTTGCAGGCAGACCGCCAAGATCGGGCAGACGGGCGTATTGGAAAGTGGTGAGACCGATGGAAATTAATCCGCATCAGCTGCTTCGGGCCATGTTGGATGCCGCCGTCGGCGCCGCATTGCCCGAAAAGTGTTTGCCGCCAAATCTCCCGGCCCCACCGCCTGGCCGCGTGATCGTCGTGGGCGCGGGCAAGGCTGGCGGCTCGATGGCCAAGGCCGTCGAGGATCACTGGGCGGGGCCGCTCGAAGGTTTGGTGGTTACCCGTTACGGGCATGGTGTGCCTTGCAAGCGCATTGAAATCATGGAAGCAAGCCACCCGGTCCCCGACGCCGCCGGGGCAGAAGCGGCCAAACGCATTCTCGCCAAGGTCGCGGGCCTCACGCCGGACGATCTCGTGCTCTGTCTCATTTCGGGCGGCGGATCGGCGCTTCTTGGATTGCCCGCGGAAGGCCTTAGGCTCGCCGACAAGCAGAGCATCAACAAGGCGTTGTTGAAAAGCGGCGCGACCATATCCGAAATCAATTGTGTGCGCCGGCACCTGTCGGCGATCAAAGGCGGCAGACTCGCCGCGGCGGCAGCTCCAGCGCGCGTGGTCACGCTCATGATATCGGATGTTCCCGGCGATAATCCGAGCGTCATAGCTTCGGGACCGACGGTGGCCGATCCGACAACCTCGGCGGACGCGCTGGCAATCTTGCAAAAATACGCGATCGCAGTTCCTGAGTCCGTGCACGCTCATCTTAGCTTACCAAAAGCAGAGACGTTAAAGCCCGGCGATCCGCGCCTTGCGACCGTCACCAATATTGTGATTGCGACCCCGCAACTGTCGCTGGAGGCGGCGGCCATGGTCGCGCGCAAGGCAGGCGTTAGCCCGCTCATTCTTGCCAATGCCATCGAAGGCGAGGCGCGCGACGTGGCCTATGTTCATGCCGCCATTGCCCAGCAAGTTCATGGGTTTGCGCAGCCCGTGCCGCCTCCTTGCGCGCTGATTTCTGGGGGCGAAACATCGGTAACCCTTCGAGGGACCGGGCTTGGCGGCCGCAACACCGAGTTCCTCTTGGCGCTCGGCATCGCCTTGGATGGCCAACCAAATGTATTTGCACTTGCTGCCGACACCGACGGAATCGACGGCTCAGAAGATAACGCCGGCGCGCTGCTAACGCCCGATAGCCTTTCGCGCGCGGCGAAACTGGGCATTTCGGCTAAAGACATGCTCGCCAATAACGACCCCTATAGCTTTTTCGCAGCACTGGGAGACCTCGTGATTACCGGGCCAACGCTGACCAACGTCAATGATTTTCGCGCGATCCTGGTCCTTAACTAGCTCTGCTGCATTGCAGCCAAAGTTTTGCGCGGCTCTGATTCCGTTTCGGGTCCTGGAAGCTGCAATTTGGGCAAGCAAAAACCGCGCGGAACGCGGTTGCGCTTGAGACGCTGGTTTTGTTAGTAATATCCTAGGCAAACAAATGGAGGAATGCCACGATGCCGGGCCGCCACTTTCTTTTCGTCCCAGGGCCGACCAACGTCCCTGACCGCGTCACCCGCGCCATGGTGATTGCGATGGAAGACCATAGGTCTTCGAAGTTCCCTGAACTCACGCTCCCATTATTTCAGGATTTGAAGAAGGTCTTCAAGACGGCCGATGGGCAGGTCTTTATCTTCCCCTCGTCGGGAACCGGCGCCTGGGAGGCTTCGCTCTGCAACACACTCTCCCCTGGCGACAAGGTCCTGGCCTCGCGGTTTGGCCAGTTCAGCCATTTGTGGATCGATCTGGCCCAGCGGCACGGCCTCGATGTGCAGATTTTGGAGGAAGAATGGGGCACCGGGGTCAAGCCGGACAAAGTGGAATCCGTGTTGCGCGCCGATAAGAACCACCAGATCAAGGCCGTGCTGGCGGTCCAGAACGAGACCGCGACGGGGGTGACAAGCGATATCGGAGCCTTGCGCAAGGCGATGGACGCCGCCAAGCATCCCGCCATGCTCTATGTTGACGGGGTGAGCTCGATCGCCAGCATCGACTTCCGCATGGACGAGTGGGGGGTTGATCTTGCGGTGGCCGGCTCGCAAAAAGGCCTGATGCTGCCGGCGGGCCTTGGCATCGTCTGCGCGAGCCCGCGTGCGCTCGCCGCCTATAAGAACGCCGGCCTCAAGCGGGTCTATTTCGACTTCGGCGACATGATAAGGGCCAATGCCACGGGCTACTTCCCGTACACCCCCTCTTTGCCGATGCTCTATGGCCTGCGCGAAGCCCTCAAAATCCTGTTTGAGGAACGGCTTGACCGTGTGTTCGAACGCCATCATGTGCTCGCGAGCGGTGTACGCGCAGCCGTCAAAGCGTGGGGTTTGCAGCCCTGTGCAAAGGAGCCGAAATGGTACTCCGATACGGTCACCGCGATTGTCGTTCCGCCGGGCTTCAATGGCGCCGATGTCATTGACGCCGCTTTTCGCCGCTACAATTTGTCGCTTGGCGCGGGCTTGTCACAGGTCGCAGGCAAAGTTTTCCGCATCGGCCATCTCGGCGACCTCAACGACCTCATGGTTCTCGGCGCGGTTGCCGGCGCAGAAATGGCGATGCGCGATATCGGCATCGATATTCAGCTCGGCAGCGGTGTCGCAGCCGCCCAGGTGCATTTCCGCTCAACCATCATGGCCAAGGAAAAAAAGCCTACGGAACAGGAGCATTTCGCTCAACTGCATCCGGACGGCGTCATCAACGACTAAACGCTGCGGGCGTGCTCAATTATGCTGTCGGCATGCACGTGACTTTGATGCTTTCGCGCCGTTCAGTTTAGCGCGCCTCAAAAATAAAGGAACCGTGCGCCGCTCGCGCGAAGCGATAGCCAACCGCCCGGGGAATATCGTGCTTGCGGCGCCTGAAGGGTAGGGTTCACAAGCCCTCCGTTTGCGAAACCGGCAAAAACCAGAGTGCAGAAAGAGTACGTCGTGCAACATTCGATCGCCTTTCTCGACCGTTCGACCCTAGAGGCGAAGCTCCGTGCGCCTAATTTTCCCCATAGCTACAAGGAATATGCCGTAACCGCGGTCGATGAGATACTCGACCGGCTGCAGGGGGTGACAATCGCCATCATCAACAAAGTGCCGATGCGCGAAGCCACGCTCGCAAAGCTTCCCGATCTCAAGCTGATCGCGGTTGCCGCAACCGGCACCGATGTTGTCGACAAGGCCTATTGCAAGGTGCGCGGCATTGTTGTGTCAAACATCCGGAACTACGCCTTTAACACCGTGCCGGAACATGTCTTTGCCTTGGCCTTTGCGCTTCGCCGTAACCTAGTTGCCTACCGAGATGATGTGCGCGCCGGACGCTGGCAGGCTTGCGATCAATTCTGCTTCTTCGATCATCCGATTCGCGACATGCGCGGCTCGACGATCGGGATTGTCGGCTATGGCGCTATCGGCAAGGCGGTGGGCCGGACAGCGGAGGCCTTTGGCATGAAAGTGCTGGCCTACGACGTCGTCGCGCAGCCGGGGCTCACCGAGTTTGAAACCTTGCTGCGCGAGAGCGATATCGTCACTCTGCATCTGCCGCTGACGCCGGAAACAAAGCACATGATTGGCGCGCGCGAATTTCGGCTCATGAAAAACGATGCGATCCTGATCAACACGGGCCGCGGCGGCCTTGTTGACGAGCAGGCGCTCGCCGACGCGCTCAACGGCAAGATCATCGGCGGCGCGGGCTTTGACGTGCTCACCGTTGAGCCGCCAAAGCAAGGAAACATCCTGCTCGATTTGCGGCTGCCAAATTTTATCGTCACGCCGCATGTCGCCTGGGCAAGCCGCGAGGCTATGCAGATTCTCGCCGACCAGCTTATCGATAACGTCGAAGCATTCGTGGCAGGAAAGCCGCAAAACGTGGTTGATGCCTGAGCGCGGCTTCGAGGAGGACGGACCATGCCATCGGACATCGAAATCGCCCAAAGTGCTACCATGCGCCGGATAGCCGATGTGGCGCGCGACAAGCTCGGGGTTTCGGACGAGCACCTTGAGCCTTTCGGCTATTACAAGGCCAAAATTGCGCTCGATTATATCGACAGCCTCGCAAGCAGGCGAGACGGCAAGCTCATTCTCGTGACCGCGATCAGTCCGACGCCTGCGGGCGAAGGCAAGACCACAACGACCGTTGGGCTTGGCGACGCGCTGAACAGGATCGGCAAAAAGGCGTCGATCTGCTTGCGCGAGCCTTCGCTCGGACCGGTGTTCGGTATGAAAGGGGGGGCTGCAGGCGGCGGCTATGCGCAAGTTGTGCCGATGGAAGACATCAATCTCCATTTCACCGGCGATTTCGGCGCAATCGCGCTCGCCCACAATCTCCTAGCGGCGATGATCGACAATCACATTCATCACGGAAATGAGCTAGGCTTCGATGTGCGGCGCGTCGCATGGAAACGCGTGGTCGATATGAACGACCGCGCACTCCGGCAAATAACGATAGGGCTCGGCGGAACGGCAAACGGATATCCGCGCGAAGACGGTTTTGACATCGTGGTCGCATCCGAGATCATGGCGATTTTCTGCCTTGCGACTTCGATCAAGGATCTGAAAGACCGGCTGGCGCGCATTGTCGTTGGCTATACAAATGACCAAAAGCCGATCCACGCGGGCGACCTCGAGGCGCATGGCGCGATGGCGGTGCTGTTGAAGAACGCGCTCAAGCCAAATCTCGTGCAAACGCTCGAAAACAATCCCGCTTTTATCCATGGGGGGCCATTTGCAAACATAGCCCATGGCTGCAATTCCTTGCTCGCCACCAAGACAGCATTGAAGCTTTCCGACTATGTCGTGACCGAGGCGGGCTTCGGTGCCGATCTCGGCGCGGAAAAATTCATTGACATTAAATGCCGGAAATCTGGGCTGCGTCCACAGGCTGTGGTGATTGTCACAACCATCCGGGCACTCAAATACCACGGGGGTGTGGACCTCAAGGAGCTCAACATCGAAAATCTCGACGCCTTGGCAAAGGGCGTTTCCAATCTCGAGCGCCACGTCA
This sequence comes from Methylocella sp., assembly GCA_051986155.1. Lineage (GTDB taxonomy): Bacteria > Pseudomonadota > Alphaproteobacteria > Rhizobiales > Beijerinckiaceae > Methylocapsa. The sequence continues at coordinate 3,289 of JBPYDY010000194.1, read as the reverse complement.
ATAATATCCGAATCCACTTTGGGCTGCCCTGCATTGTTGCGATCAATCATTTTACGTTTGACACTGCCGCCGAGATCGAACTCTTGCAAAAAAAATTGGCCCATCACGAGGCGCCGATCGTCGTGTGCCGTCATTGGGCCGAGGGCGGCAAAGGTGCCGAGGAACTCGCGCGGGTCGTTGTCGACATGGTCGACAAGGTGCCTGGCGATTTCAGCTTTGCATACGAGGATTCGGCGCCAATCTGGGATAAGGCTTCGGCGATTGCGACAAAACTTTATGGCGCGAGCGAGGTCACCGCGGATTCAAAAGTCCGCACCCAAATCAAGCGGCTGCAAGAGAGTGGCTACGGTCACTTTCCGGTTTGCATCGCTAAGACGCAATATTCCTTTTCGACGGACGCAAAGCTGCGCGGCGCGCCAAGCAATCACGAAATCAACATCCGTGAGGTCCGGCTTGCCGCCGGCGCCGAGTTCGTTGTTCTGGTGTGCGGCGACATCATGACCATGCCGGGCCTGCCCAAGGTGCCGGCCGCGATCAAAATCGATCTCGACGATACCGGCAAGGTGACAGGTCTTTTTTAAAAGCGGCGGCGTAAGGCGCTCGCGTCATCCACCTGTGCCCGCCGCTCGCCTCCCGGCTCTGTCGGAATCCGCCCGGCCCGTAAGGCCCGGGTGCAGCCGTTTGGCAAGCCAGGCGTTCAAGTCATCGATGTCGATATAGTCCTTGTCGAAGGCGAGACCAGCGATCTGGCGGCAAGGCGCATCCGGCTCGCCAAGATCGCTTAGGACGCTGTCCGCGAGGCTGAAATCATCGCGCCGCAAATAAGAACTCGGGCAGGCAATGACGGGCAATCGCGCGGCCCGCGCCGCTCTGACGCCATTGGCCGAGTCCTCGATCGCCACACAACAATCCGGACCGCAACGGAGCATTTCGAGCGCCAAAAGATAGACATCCGGCGCGGGCTTTTTATTTGCCACAGCATCACCCGCGGCAATCGCTGCGAACATCGCAGGACCCTCTTCGCCCAAGATCGTTCGCAACAATGTTAGGACGCTCTCCTGCAGAGAGGTGGTTGCAATGGCAAGCCGGACGTTCCGTTCATATGCCTCTTTGATCAAGCGGCGAACACCCGTCCGAGCCGGCGCTCGGCCGGAGTCTACCAGCGCCGCATAACGGGCCGAAGCTTCCTGGTAAATCTCGGCGAAGCGGGAGCGCGCAGTTTCGCTGCCCGGGGGATTCCGTTCATCGATATAATGCAGGAGGCGCTCTTTGCCTCCGGTGATCTGGAGCAGCCCGCGGTAGAACTCCTTGTCCCAGTTCCAGTTAAGACTGAAGGCGGCAAACGCCTCATTAAATGATAGTCTATGCGCCTCTTCGGTTTCGGCAAGTGTTCCGTCCACATCGAATATCAGAGCTTCAAGCAGCATCGCGGCATCGCCTTCTGGCGGCAGCGGTGCGGATCGCCGCGATATTTGCCGCATAGCGCTCAGGGCCTCCGTCGAACACCGCGGCCCCGGCAACAAGGGTGTCGGCGCCGGCCGCAGCCACGAGGCCGGCGGTTTCCGGGTTTATCCCACCGTCGACTTCGATGCGAATGGGGCGCGAGCCGATCATTGCTTTGAGCTCAGCGATTTTATCGACGGTCGAAGGAATAAAAGACTGGCCGCCAAATCCGGGGTTGACTGACATGACGAGAACTTGGTCGACCAAATCGAGGACATGCTGGACATGGGAGGCAGGAGTTGCCGGATTGAGCACGGCGCCTGCTCTTTTGCCAAGCGCACGGATCGCCTGCAGAGATCGGTGAAGATGCGGACCTGCCTCGGCATGGACCAAGATCGAATCCGCCCCAGCCTCGGCAAAATGCGCAAGATAGGGATCGCAGGGGGAGATCATGAGATGCACATCAAAGGGGATTTTTGCGTGTGGACGCAAGGCGGCGACCATGGCAGGGCCAATCGTGATGTTCGGCACGAAATGGCCATCCATGACGTCGATGTGGATCCAATCCGCGCCGGCCTGCGTAACCGCGCGGACCTCTTCGCCGAGGTTGGCAAAATCGGCGGAAAGTATCGATGGCGCAAGGATAATAGGTGTCATTCAATCAGCCCGTAGAGACACCGGAGCCAACGCCCCGGCATGGCCGCGTCCCGCACGTGCGCGCCCTTCACGCTCTATTCGGCGGCCGCGCGGCGCAGCGCGGGGGCGGGATCGAGACTGGCAGATGCGTAGCGTTTGGCCATCGCAGACATCGGCAACACCTTGATCTTTCCAGCGTTTCCGGCGGTGCCGAATTGCTCGAACCGCTGCCGGCAAACCTCGCGCATGGCGTCCATGGCGGGCTTTAAAAACTTCCGCGGATCGAACTCGCCTGGCGTTTCTTGCGCGACGCGGCGCAATTCCGCGGTCATGGCGATCCGGCAATCGGTATCGATATTCACCTTGCGCACGCCATGTTTGATGCCGTTCACGATCTCCTCGACAGGGACGCCCCAGGTCTGGCGCATCGCGCCGCCGTAGGCATTGAACCTGTCCTGCAATTCCTGCGGAACGGAAGAAGAGCCATGCATTACTAGGTGGATGTTAGGTAGCTTTGCGTGGATGGCCTCGACGACCCGCATCGACAGAATTTCTCCGTCTGGCTTGCGGGTGAATTTATAAGCTCCATGCGAAGTCCCCATTGCAATCGCCAAGGCGTCGACCTTGGTCCTTGTCACGAAATCGACGGCCTGGTCGGGATCGGTCAAAAGCTGCTCGCGGCTGAGGCTCCCTTCCGCGCCATGGCCATCTTCCTTATCGCCCATGCCAGTTTCGAGCGAGCCAAGAACGCCAAGCTCCCCTTCCACCGATGCGCCAATCGCATGGGCAACGGCCACGACCTTGGATGTGACGGCAACATTATAGTCGTAGGCTGCCGGCGTTTTTGCATCCGCTTCGAGCGAGCCATCCATCATCACGGATGAAAATCCGTATTGGAGCGCGGTAAAGCAGGTCGCTTCGCTATTGCCGTGATCTTGGTGCATACAGACCGGAATGTCTGGATAAAGTTCGATTAGAGCCTCAATGAGCTTAGAGAGCACAATATCGTTCGCATAGGCGCGGGCCCCGCGGCTCGCCTGGATGATGACCGGCGAGCTCGTGGCCGCGGCCGCCTCCATGATCGCCAAGCCTTGCTCCATATTGTTGATATTGAATGCCGGAACGCCATAGCCATGCTCGGCCGCATGGTCGAGCAGCTGCCGAAGAGTAATGCGGGCCATAGGATTCACTCTCCTGTCAAAAAAACTAG
>JBPYDY010000193.1:0-2680 GCA_051986155.1 Methylocella sp. | reverse complement strand
TCTAGCGCCGAGGCGGCGCGCTGCCGGCGCAACAACCCTCAACACCCGTACCCGACGATCGAGCGCGATCGTCAGCACGTCACCGGGACCAATTGACTTAGCGGGACTTTGAACCCGCCGGGCGTTGACCCGCACGTAACCCCCCGCGACCAGCCTCGCGGCTAGGCTTCTGGTCTTAACCACACGCGCAAACCACAGCCATTTGTCAAGCCGCTGCGGGCAACACCCCCCGGCCATCCGGCCTCCGGATCAATAGCCGGCAAGCTAATGCTGCGGCGTCGAAGCCCGCGCATCGCGCTTCTTTCCGGCGCCTATAAGTTGATACATAGGATGCCGGCGGTGTTCCCGGAAGAGGCGGTGCAGCCCGGTGTTCGGGCTAGCTGCTGCGCTCACGCTTCATCGACCAGCTCCATTCCGGCTTCGCAGAGCAGATGGGCAGGGCTCCACTTTTCCGCTGCCCGGCGCCGACAAATCGCGCGGCAATGGAACGAAGGAAGGATCTTATGCCAGATCGTGTTACGATGCGGCAGAGGACTTGAGGATCAGTTCGATGGCGCTTTTCCGCCTTTATCCAGCGAACCCAACCGAAATTCTGTTGCGCGGGGAAGGAGTTTTTCTCCGGCCGCCCGAGATGCGTGACTATGAAGCCTGGTCTGAGTTGCGGGCCGCAAGCCGCGGGTTTTTGATTCCCTGGGAGCCGACTTGGCCCGGTGACGATCTGTCCCGCGCTGCCTTCCGCCGGCGGTTGCGGCGCAGCCATCAAGAGATCGCCCATGACGAGGCCTACCCGTTCTTGATCTTTCGCGACAATGGCGTTCTTGTCGGCGGGCTAACGCTCGGGCAGATCAGGCGCTCCGTCGTGCAGTCGGGAACGCTGGGGTATTGGATCGGCGCACCGCATGCAAGGCAGGGGCTGATGACGGCCGCGGTTCGCGCCATCATCGGCTATGGGTTCACTACCCTTCGGCTGCACCGGATCGAAGCCTCGTGCCTGCCAAACAACCGGGCCTCGATTAGGTTATTGGAGCGGACAGGGTTTACCAACGAGGGCTATGCCCGCGCCTATTTGCGGATCAACGGGGCCTGGCAGGACCATTTGCTCTTTGCTTTGCTGGATACAGACGTGTCGCCTCTTAGCCCCAAGCGTTGATGCTATGTTTGCCGGCCCTCGGGATATTTCTGTCTAGGAGCTAGCCGCGCCATTGGCGGAGCTTCGCGAAAGCCGCGCCAGGGCGCCTCGCTTCAAAGATCAGCACAAAATATATGCTGATCAGGGCGAGATTAGCGGCAACCCAGAACATTGAAAAGAACCCCGGCAGGGCAATGGCAACGGCGATTTGCGTGAGCGCGCTCAACAGCCAAAGCACCCCGCCCCACGGCGCTGCCAGCCACAGCCCTACTGCGGCAACAGGATCGCAGACCGCAAAGAAGATCACCGCCGCGCCGCGCATTGGCGGCGCATTGTCGAACAGTGACTCTGCCGGAAGAAGGATCGCGCTCCATTGGAGCAGTCCCTGGACGGTCCACAAGCCGGCTAGGAGCCGCATGAATATAAGCAAGAGCAAACCGGCGCGAATGGCATCCGTGCCCGTGCCGTCAGGCGCGCGGCTAAGAGGGGCGAGTGCCGCTTCCGGGCGGGGCAATGCCGCGAGGTTGAATAGTTCGCGAAACCTCTTCACGTCGAACACGCTTGCGTCCCGAAATCGAGGTCGCCAGCGGCAAGCGGCGCAAAGTAGGGTTCAATGTCGGCCTCGTGCACGCTTTCAATCTCAGCCGGAGACCAGCGGGGCCTGTTGTCTTTGTCAATGATCACGGCCCGGACGCCTTCGTAGTAATCATTGCCTCTTGCAATGCGTGAAACGATGCGAAACTCGGTTTGCAACGCTTGGCCAATATTCATCGTCGCGCCAATTTGCATTTGCCGCAACGCGATGGCAAGGCTCGTCGGCGATTTCGCCCTAATCGCATCTGCGGCCGAACGAGCGAACTCAGAGCCAGCCTGCGCCGCCTCATCGAGGTTTCGGAGAATCGCGAGCAGCGTCCCCGCGCCAAAACAGCGCGCAATAAGCTCCGCGTTGGCGAGAAAGGCGGAAGCGGGCGGCGGCGCAAGTTCTGCTGCGGTTGCGGTCTCGATAGGCTCGCCCTCGGCAACGCGCTCGATCAGAGCCGCGTGTCTTGCCGAGGGAATATGAGCGGTGGCGAGTTTGAGCGCCAGCGCATCGCCACAGGTCATGTGCGCACCCGTCAAAGCGAGATATGTGCCGGCCCTCGCCGGTAAGCGGGGAAGGAAGAATGTCGCGCCAATGTCCGGGATAAAGCCAATTCCAACTTCCGGCATGGCAAAGGTGAATTTCTCGCCAGCGATGACATGGGCGCCATGCAGAGAAAGCCCGGCTCCGCCGCCCATCACGATGCCATCCACAAGGGCGGCGTAGGGCTTGGAATAGAGTTTTATGCGGCGATTGAGGCGATATTCCTCGCGCCAAAAGCCGAGTTGCTCCGCGTAACATCCGGTGTTGCCGAGTTCGTACAAAACTCTGATGTCCCCGCCGGCGCAGAATGCCTTGCCGCCATTGCCCGTAATGATGGCGCAGCCAATCGCAGGATCACGCTCGAAGCGATCAAGCGCGGCGGCAATTTCCCGCACCATGCTCAAGGTGAGCGCATTGAGCGCCTTCGG
>JBPYDY010000192.1:0-8972 GCA_051986155.1 Methylocella sp. | reverse complement strand
GGAGCGTTCGAGGCCCGCCGTTGCAATCCGATCGCCGAGCAACAGGGCGCGGGCCCGCACTTTTGTGGGACTCGGGGAAGCAGGAAGCGCTTGTTGCGGATTGGTCATGGCATCTGTTGGGCCGGGAAAATCAAGAGAAGCCTCGTTTGGCGACGCGATCAAGTGTCGCCACGCCGTGCCCCGGCTGCCCACGAAGAATAGACCCGCGATCTTTTCTCCTACAAGCCATATTGACCGCAGCCTTTGTATCGGCTAGTTGTTGCCAAACTGTCGGGGAGGGTCTTGGCGTGAAAATCATCCTCAGCGTAGCGCGGGCGCCGGAGGGGCGGAGCTAGGCTCCGGGTTTTCCCTTATCTGGCGCAATCCCAAGGCCCATCGGGGCCTTTTTTGTTGTCGGGAGGCAAAATTTGACTTGCCCGGAACGAAAGAGAAGAGGTTTTGAAACCGACCGCTTGGAGCAAGGCATGAGCAATCTAATGACCGGAGCCAACATGGTCGTCCGGGCATTGCTGGACCACGGGGTGATCACCCTCTTCGGCTATCCGGGGGGAGCGGTGCTTCCGATTTACGACGCGCTCTTTCAGCAAGATCAGATCAGGCACATTCTCGTGCGCCACGAGCAGGGCGCGGCCCATGCGGCGGAAGGTTTTGCCCGCTCGAGCGGGAAACCGGGGGTGCTCTTGGTCACGTCTGGCCCCGGGGCGACCAACGCCATCACCGGCCTGACCGACGCCTTGATGGATTCGATACCGCTCGTCTGCATCACGGGACAAGTGCCGACCCACCTCATCGGCTCCGACGCCTTCCAGGAATGCGACACCGTCGGCATCACCCGCCACTGCACCAAACATAACTACCTCGTGCGCCAGATCGACGATTTGGCGCGTATCCTTCATGAGGCTTTTTATGTGGCGAGCCATGGCCGGCCCGGCCCGGTCGTCGTCGATATCCCAAAAGATGTGCAATTCGCCGTCGGCCGCTACATCGGGCCGCAAAATATCGAGCACAAGACCTACCGGCCAAGGCTCGAGGGCGATCCTACACTCGTTGCGCGGGCTGCGGCCATGATGGCCGCAGCCAAGCGGCCGGTCTTTTATACCGGCGGTGGCGTCATCAATTCGGGCCCCGAGGCGTCCTGCCTGCTGCGCAAGCTTGCTGAACTCACGGGTTTTCCGCTCACTTCGACCTTGATGGGGCTTGGCGCCTACCCGGCCTCGGGAAAACATTGGCTTGGCATGCTCGGCATGCATGGCACGTATGAGGCCAATAACGCGATGCATGGCTGCGATTTGATTATCGCAGTAGGTGCGCGTTTTGACGACCGGATCACCGGAAGGCTCGATGCCTTCTCGCCCGGCTCAAAAAAAATTCATATCGACATCGATCCTTCCTCGATCAACAAAAACGTCAAGGTCGATCTCGGTATCGTCGGCGATTGTGCGCATGTGCTGCGGCAATTGATTGAGGCCTGGCGCGGGCATTCGGCCGATTCTGCCGCGCTCGCCAAATGGTGGGCACAGATCGAGAAATGGCGGGAACGCAAGTCGCTCGCCTTCAAAAACTCGAGCGAAGTGATCAAGCCGCAATTCGCGGTCCAGCGTCTTTACGAGCTGACCAAGGGGCGCGACATTTATATCACGACCGAGGTCGGCCAGCATCAAATGTGGGCGGCGCAGCACTATCGCTTCGAAGAGCCGAACCGGCTCATGACATCGGGTGGACTTGGCACCATGGGCTATGGGCTTCCCGCAGCGATCGGCGTGCAGCTAGCCCATCCCGGCTCGCTCGTCATCGACATCGCCGGCGAAGCCTCGATTCTCATGTGCATCCAGGAACTTTCGACGGCGGCGCAATTCCGGCTGCCGGTCAAAATTTTCATTCTCAACAATGAATATATGGGCATGGTCCGGCAATGGCAGGAGCTTCTGCATGACGGACGCTATTCCGAGAGCTACACGGCGGCGCTCCCCGATTTCGTCAAGCTCGCCGAGGCTTTTGGGGCGCATGGCATAAGGTGCACGGATCCCGCTTTGCTCGACGCGGCGATCATGGAAATGATCGAGACGCCTGAGGCCGTGATCTTCGATTGCGTCGTCGACCCAATGGAGAATTGCTTCCCCATGATTCCCTCTGGCAAGGCGCATAATGAAATGATCCTCGCCGATGCAATGGACGACGCACAGAGCATCATCGATGCTTCCGGAAAAGTTCTGGTGTAGCACCATGAACGCCCCAGCAGCCCCCCTCTCGCCCTATTCCTCGGCGCTCGGCAAGGCGAATATCGAGGCCCATACCCTCTGCGTCCTCGTCGACAATGAGCCGGGCGTTCTTGCCCGCGTCGTCGGGCTTTTTTCCGGCCGCGGCTATAATATCGAAAGTCTGACGGTCGCCGAGGTCGCCCACGCCGAGCATCTCTCGCGGATCACCATCGTCACTTCCGGGCCGCCCGAGGTGATCGAGCAGATCGGCCATCAGCTCGAGCGCCTCGTGCCGATCCACAAGGTCACGGATTTGACGCTTCGCGGCAATGCGGTCGAGCGCGAGCTCGCGATGGTCAAGGTCGCGGGCACGGGGCAAAACCGCGACGAGGCCTTGCGGCTTGCCGAGGCTTTCCGCGCTCGTGTTGTTGATGCGTCGATCGAAAGTTTTGTGTTCGAGTTGACCGGCGCGGTCGGAAAAATCGACCAATTCATCGAGCTCATGCGCCCGATTGGGCTCGTGGAAGTCTCGCGCACAGGGGTTGCCGCCATGTCGCGCGGGCCAGAGCCGACGTAGTTTCGTCGATTGCGAGGCCTCATAAAGGACACGATTGCGCACGAAAATTCCATTGTTTGAATTCGCACTAACCGCCATTCGAATTTCGTGGTATCGAGCTCTATTTCGGGTCGGTTTGCACTTCCACCGTGGGCACGCCATAATGCCATGCGGTATTTGGCTGCGGCCTCACTTCTGCTGATTTCTGCCCAGGCGTGGGCGAACGGACTCGATTCCTTTTTGCAACCGTTCGAGATTTTTGACGCTCCGATGGCGGCGGTTCAGCGCGCCCTTCAGGATCCGGCCCCGGCCAATCTTTCCAAAAAAGGCGTCGACTCCCTTTTGCAGCAAGCCAAGGCTCTCGGCGCTCCGATGGCCGCGGTTCAGCGCGCCATAGAGATTTCGCGCCAGCCGGCCTTTCTCAAAAAAGACGTGCTCGCGGTCTTTGACATTTCACAGCCGTCGGCGAAGAAAAGATTCTACGTTTTGGATTTCAAATCGGGCCGGGTCAGTGCCCACTACGCGGCCCATGGAAAAGACAACGGCCCCAGCGCAAAAGCAGTCAAATTTAAAGGCTTCCAGACGGACTTGGACATGACGCCTCTGGGTCCGCTTAAAACCGCCCATTCCGAAGTGCTGGGTCCATTAAGGACAATTGTGGACCGGTACAATGGGACCGTTTATCCAGACATGATTGTTTTGGCACTCGAGGGCGTCACCTCCTACAACAGTTACATCAATCATAATCCCCCGTTCAAATGGTTCATCCATCCGAACTGGTACACGACCGCCGGCTTTCGTGCCAAAAATGGCGGCATGCTGGGGAGGAGCAACGGTTGCGTCGTCGTCGATCCGGCCGACAACAATGAGCTCGTCACGCGGCTTCAGGATGGAGCTCTGGTTTACGTGACGGTCGGAGATGCCCCGGTCGAACAATATTTGTAAGTCGAGCCCTCCCTCTCAAAGTGAGGCTTTCGTGAAAATGTGGCGTTCTGCTTCTGCGATGATGCGAGAACGCGACCTCCTACACCACCAGTATCATGCCAAGGCCGAGAAGCTCGTCGGAGCCAGAATTTGATTGCTGATACGGGCGACGATGGCTCCATCTTTCTCGCTTTCGTCGCGAACACGCAGCCATTCCGGGTCGCATAGGAAAGAGTTCCATTTGGTTTCGCGGTCTGCAAGCGACTCCCAGGCGAGGATATAAGTGAGGTCGCTAGCGGAATCGGGACCGATCAACGTCGTCCAGAATCCGATCGGCACAATCCCGTGCTTCTGCCAGATGGCTGTTGCGTGATCTTTGAAGCGATCGAGCAGATTCGGCATTCGCCCCGGCACCGCCGTATAAACGCGAAATTCGTAGAGCATTGACTTGTCTCCTTGAAAAAATGGGGACCGCCGTTGTAATACGGATCGACGAATTGCCGCCGGTGGCACGCGCCGCCTTAGGTTCAGTGGCCAGCGCTCTGGCCGCCGTCGACGTGAAGAATCTCTCCGGTCACGAAATGGGCCGACTCGAGATAGAGAATCGCATCAATAACATCGGCGATTTCACCCATATGCCCGACCGGATGAAGCGCGCCGAGGACCTCACGCGACTCCGCCGGATGCATCGGCGTTTTGATGTCCCCGAGCGCCACCGCGTTCACGCGAATACCGCGCTTGGCATATTCGATGGCAAGTGATTTGGTCGCAGCGTTGAGGCCGCCCTTCGTCAAAGAAGCCAGTACCGACGGCACCCCGGACCTCGCATGATCAACGAGGCTCGTGGTAATCTGGACGATATGGCCGCTGCCATGTTTTCTCCATCTCGGTAATGGCAAGCTGGGTCATATGGAAGAAGCCGGCCATGTTGACTCCACAGATCGCGGCGAAATCGTCCTCGCTGTATCGGGTGAAGGGCTTGGCAATAAAAATGCCAGCGTTGTTAACAAGCGTGTCGATGCGCCCGAACCGCGCGACACCCTCGGAGATCGCGCGTTCGGCGGTCTTCCGATCGGCGATGTCGCCGGGAATTGACAGAACATTGGGGTCGATTGCAGGCTTGACCGACCGCGCCGTCGCGACCACGCGGTAATTTTGATCGCGATAGGCTTTCACAAGGGCTGCGCCAATGCCTTGCGACGCGCCGGTGATGACCGCAACTTTCTGGTCAGTGTCCATCACAGAATTCCTTCCATGTATGGATTATGTCCAATGCGTTGATGCCGGCGGTCACGCCTGATATATGGATCGATGGACGGCCAAGCCTCGGACCCATGTTAAGCCCGTGCCGGTTGCGCACGCTAGAGAGAGCGGCAGGATTCTTCTTTGTCCCGGACAAGGGTGAGTTGTGCCGTAGGTGCTGGAAGAAACGGAGTCAACCACATGGGCCATTTCATTACCTTCTTATGCCGGCTCGCTCTTTGTGTGTTTAAGCGGAGCGTCCTTGTGGCCGGGCTTGGCATCTCAATGGTGTGCAGCGTGCTCGCAGAAGATATTGCCGTTTCTGAGCAGACTTTTGATTGCATCCTTGATTGGCCAAAGGTCAGAAATACGCGCATCAAGCACGCCGATCCGGAGAAGCTTAAAGAGGCGATGGCGATCTTCCGGGACAGCGTACCGGACAAGGAGTATCCCGTTGGCACAGTCCTGCAGCTTGTTCCTTTTGAAGCAATGGTGAAGCATCCCCGCGAGAAGTTCCCCAAAACAAACGGATGGGAATTTTTCGCTTTGGATCCCTCCAAGTCAGGAACCCAGATCAGAGATCGGGGAGACAATGTCGTCAATCTCTCGCAAGGGGTGACGTGCCTAAGTTGTCATGAGCCTGCGGCAAGGTTTGATTTCGTGTGTGAAAAGGGCCACGGATGTGCTCCCATCCCGTTCGATGATCAGAAGATCGCCGAGCTTCAGAGCGCAGACCCTCGTTGTCCCAACAAATAGACGGTTAGGCGTTGCGAGGGGGATGCTTCAGCCGGAACCCATGACCGAATTTGCTGAAGTTGACGCACACAGCTGAAAAAATCCGAAGCCCGCGCCGTTTATCCGCGGGCAGCCCCGCGCTTTGCCTGATCCAATGCGGTGACAGTGCCTGCAAAGTCTTCAAACCCGGCAATCTCGATTTTTGTCGCACCGGGCTGCGGAGCCTCAAAAACTCCCTCCTCTTGGAACCGTTTGAAAATGGCAAAATGTAAATCGCTTTTGACCCGGAAAAGAGTCTCCACATCGGCAATGAAAAGGCGCAGCTCGAAGTTCAGGGCGCTCGCCGACATGCCGGTGAACAGAACCTGGGGCGATGGCATGTGCAAGACAAGCGGATGCGATTTTGCGACCTGAAGGAGCGTCTCGCGCACTTTTTCCGGATCGGCGGAGGCAACGATGGTCAGCGGAATGACGATCCGCCCCATGCGGTCGTTGCGGACAAGGTTGGTCACAACGCCGGCAATCAGGCTGGCATTCGGGATTATGACCTGCGAGCGGTCAAAAGTCTCGATCTCGGTTGCGCGCACATTGATACGCCGGACAAACCCTTGGTCTGAGCCGACGACGATCCAGTCGCCGACTCGCACGCTGCGTTCCCAAAGCAGGATGAGGCCAGAGACGAAATTATTGACGATCGACTGCAGGCCAAAGCCGATACCGACCGATAAAGCACCAGCGACCAGCGCAAGCTTTTCGAAATTGAGCCCGAGGTAGCCAAGCGCAAGGCTGGCTGCGATTACAAAGCCAACATAGGCAAGACTGGTGCGGATCGAGCTCCTCAGGCCGACGTCGAAGTTCAATCGCGGAAGGAGTTTCGCGTCGGTCCATCGCAGCACGGCGTGAAGCGCGGCAAGAGTCAGCGCAAAGACTCCGGCGGCGATAAAGATGTTGATAGGAGATATCGTCGTATCGCCAACTTTGAAGCCAAAGAAGGCCGTGCGGAGATCGATCGTGACATCGCTCGATTGCAATCCCCATGGCGCAAGAACAAGAGCGACCGCAAGCCCAATCAGCGCGAGCCTGATCGCTCCCGAGATCAGGACTCCCATGAGTTCGATGGAGTTGCGCTGAATACCGATGCCCGTGATCAGCCTCCGCCCGACGCGGGAATTGGGCGTAAATCCAGCGCTTGCCGCTTCCTCTGTGAGAACGGCCAGCATGTACAGCACGCAGCCGACGGCACCGGCCCAAAAAAATTGGGCGACGAGGAAGCTTGCAAACGCGGCGTAGCCTGTAAAGACAGAGGCAAAAACGACGAAACAAAAGATCCACGAAACTAGCCGGAATATGTCGAACCAGTCCCGCCCATTGGTGATCTTTGGACCAAGAAAATCCTCGGCATCGGCCATATCCCCAAAACGCCATAGCTCGATGCTGATCGCGATTGCTCCAAGAGAGGCGGCAAGCCCATGCATCGCGACCGCAACCGGCAAGGATGCGCCGGCAATCTCGTTGATCGCCTCCGACAACCGAATCACTGAGACAACAGCGGCAAGGGTGATCGCAAGCCTGACAAGACCTGCAGCAGCCGCATCGCTCAGTTTCGGCAATCGCCAATTGGAGCGGGTTGGGGCAAAAAGGCCACGCGCTATTCCCGCGGCCGCCGCCATGCGCACAACCGCCTCGCCGCATGCCTGTGTCAATGGCTGGAGCTGTGCAATGCCGAGCTCGAAATATTGCAACACGAAGCCGGCAAGGAGGACCATTGCCGTAGCTGGAACCGCTATGGCGAGTGCGACCCACCAGGCGCCAACTATCTTGCGGAATCGGCTCAGATCCGGGATTGCGGGTTGGCGCGCAAATACGCGCCGGGCAAGCTGGAAGAGCGCGAAGTAAAGCAGGACGAACGCCGCAGCGGCGCCCCAGAAAAATGTGAGCCGTTTGCCGTCGAGCCGGTCGCTGAGGCCGCCCAGGCATTCTTCGAAGGCCGCCCGGATGACGGACATGTTACCGGGCGCTTCCTGCCAAACCTCGACCCATATCGCGGGATTTGCAATGCTCGCCGCCCGTTCGAACAGCGAACGGGTGAGTAAGGCGCGCCTCTTGGCGGCAATTTTCGCCGCCCTCTGGTCCGCCTCGACCAAGAGAAGTCGCGCGCGTTTCAAATATTCGTCGGTCACGTCGTAGAATTTTTGCTGCTTAGCCCGCTCTGCCGTGACTGCCGGGCTCTCGGGCGGCGCGTCTTCGGCCGGTTTTGGGCCAAGCTGATCGAGACGGTCCTTGATTTCTCCGAGGCGAGGCGTCAGGCGATCAATCACCTCGGCGAGCACGCGTGTGACCGGATCGATCTGCTGACGCAGATCTTGGAGAGTCTGATCGGTCAGATTCTGGCTTTCGAGGCTCGTCTCGATTTGTTTGAGAGCGGCGCCGAGCTTATCGAGTGTTGGTCCGGCCGGCTGCTGCTGCCCCACACCGGCGCGGGTTGTCTGGTTTTCGCCTGGACTTAATTGCTCAGCGAACAACCCGGGAGCAGCAACCGGTGGCTGGGCCCGCGGCTCTTTGGCGTAAACCTCTCCAACCAGAGGCGCTGCTGCGATCAAAATAGGCAAGAAAACCCGGCAAAGGAACCGCTCCAACAATGCAACTCCGCATGGTGTGCCGTGCGCTCGCAGCCAAGACCCGAAGTGCCGACTCGCGACTCGCTCATCCCGTGCCGTATTCATCTTTTTGCAATTATCCGCTTTCCGGTGCTGCCTCGTGGTCTTCGCCGCGAATTACCTCACCCGCTGTTGCGTGTGCAAGATTATGCGACCGGCCTTGATAATCGGCGATCCTGTAGGCTCGAGCTGGAGGCGATTCTATGAGATAATTTGGGCCAATTGGTGACTTGCCATGCCCGCCCGGAATATCGAGCATGTAATGGGGCTGGCAGAGGCCGGACACGCGGCCGAGCAGTTGCCGCATCAGTTCCTGGCCTTTCGCGATGGGCACCCGGAAATGGGCGGTTCCCGGCGCCGGATCGAGCTGATGCAAATAATACGGCTTGATTCGCGCCTCGACAAATGCCCGCATGAGCCTCGTCAGCGTGCCAATATCGTCGTTTACGCCGGCAAGGAGGACGCTCTGGCTCAGCATTGGGATGCCGGCGTCGATGAATTTCGCACAGGCCGCACGGGCCACCGGAGACAATTCGCGCGGATGATTGGCATGCAATGCGACATAAACGGACTTGCCCGACGCTCGCAAAATTTTGGGAAGGTCCGCGGTTACGCGTTCCGCATCGGCGACGGGCACGCGGGTATGCAGGCGAAGGATTT
>JBPYDY010000191.1:0-10780 GCA_051986155.1 Methylocella sp. | reverse complement strand
GTGTTGATGAGGCGTTGATCGATCAGGTGCGGCACGAAATCGACATGGCCGCTTATGTCCTGACGGACCGGCCCGCCATTCAGGCGCTCATGGGCCGCCGATCGTGGCGTGGAGGTGCGCATTTACTATTTAATCGAAGGTAAATGATCAAATACCCTAATTGTTTAAGATAAGCATTTGAATATCAATGGCTATTTGACCTAACGGCCGGATTACGAAAAGAATGGCGCCTCATGCTTCCGAGACGCCACTATGATCGCAAAATTGATACCGCTCACGGCGTGTGCTTTTTTGGGTTCGTCGTCGGCCTTCGCCCAGACGAAGTGCCAATTGCCGCCACCGGGCATGTCTTGCCTCAGCGATTTGATCGTAAGGGTTAACATTCCATCACACGTTTACCACTTTCCGGGTCAACGTTACTTCGGTTGCGCGAACGAAGGCAAATTCCTGTGCCAGCACGATGCGTGCGGCGAGGTTAATCGCCAGATTGGATGGCTTTTCGCAGAGGCTTTGCCAGCTATCGACTTTGCGTATTATCTGCCCCGAAGCCAATAGAGCCCAGAACAACGTCGCGGCTGTTTCTACCGATGGCAGGACGGTCTGAGTCTTGATCCGGCGCTTGGACTCCTAGTTGCAATCGCCGTGAGAGCGGGGCGCAGCCTTCGAACAACGACTTAATTCCCAATGTCTTATTCGACGGGCGGTCAACTAACCCTAGCAAGCGTCAAATCACTGTGATGAACTCAATTATCAAATCACCATATCGAAATTCTCAATCATTAAATCGTTGTGGCGAGGTTTGTTGTACTGAAACTGCCGCACATACCAAGAGTTGAGAATAAAGAGCGCGGAGAGCCAGTCAATGGCGGTGCGCGCCAAATTCCTCAGGGACTGACCGCCGCGAAAGCCCGCCGCTATCGAGCCATCTTCGAGTGCTCTCCGCCGCGCGCTCGATGAGCTGACGCGACTGCGAGAAATCGTATGGCTCGACATCGAGCGGACAAAGCATCGGCACGACGCAGATATGGATCTCGGCTGGGAGCCGCTCGAGATCGTGAAGGAGCCGCCACTCGATCAACAGGGTAATCGCGTGCAGCGCACGTGCGACCGCTCTCCTTGGAAGCTCTTTCAAGGTGCAAGCATATCCACTCCGGAGCACGATGATCCGTGAGGCTCCAAGGTCCGCCGCCACCCGGATCGGCGTGTCGATGGCGATTGCCCCGTCCATCAGCGGTTGCCCGCCGATTCGAACGGGCGGGAAGATGCCCGGTATCGCGGCGCTCGCGAGGATTGCGTCGATCGCTGGCCCCTTCGAGAGACGAACTGCGGCCCCTTGCGCGTCGGCTGCCGTGATATGAACTGGAATCGCAGCGTCCTCCAAGCGCGCATAAGGCAGTTTGGCTTTTATCAAACGCCGTAAGCCGCTTGGGTCAAAGATATGACTTCGATGCCCGAAGAGGCCAAGTACGCTCGCAAAGGTGAACGGAAAAATGTCCCTACGGCGCGCACCAGACCAGAGGTTAGCGAGCCTTGCCACGCCTTCCGCGTTCGGGGCACCGGCGAAATAGCTGGCGTTGAGCGCGCCGACCGATGCGCCAACCATAAAATCCGGCTGTATTCCGACGGATAACAGAGCCTCCAGCATACCAACCTGGACCGCCCCAAGGCTTCCCCCGCCGGCAAACGCGAATGCCGTCTTCTCGCCAGTCCCCGTCATAAAGGCCACTTCAATCGCCAGGCTGAATTAGGCAATACCGCCTTGTTAACGGGGCGGACGCCGATCTGTCACGCTTATCCTCGCCGCCGAGGAAACAGATTTGTGCGCTTGTTCGTTTTTTTGGCGGCCAGCAGCTCTTGGGAGCCATTTAACGCGTAAACCGCAAGCGGGCGCAGCGGCTTATGCGGAGAATGGGGATTGCGGCGCTCGGGCCAAAGCCCAAGACCTCGAAACCGGCAGCGGGGCACAAGGTCTATCCTTATCCCGCAAGGGCCAGCTCTGCTGGCTCCTTCTCGCTCATGGCCCCTCGTAGGTGAGGATCCTTCCCCAGCTACTCTTCGTCCCCCAGATGCCGGAGCGCAGGCATTCGAGCTGCACGATCTGGCTATGGTCGACGAAGAGGTTGACCTCGGCACCGTAGTTCTTGACGTACCATTCAAAAACGGGCGGGTCGGCGGCTTCGAACATGACCTTCTCGGTGCTCAGGGCGCCGATGATTTGAGCCGCTACGTCCGTGCGCCAGCGCTCCACATTTTCGGTGATACCTTCGGATTCGATCATGATGATATGCGCGCCCGCGTCAAGGCAGGTCTTGGCCCGCTCGATGACCCAGTGCGCATCACGCGTTCCCTCGGCGGCGAGTTCCGCCGCAGGCGTTGCCCCGCCCGCGCCGAACTGAATGCCAAGTTCGGGTTTTGCCTTGAGGCCCATTTTGGCAACTTTCTCGACAAGCCGCAGCAAACTGCCCTCTGGCAGGCTGATGAATCCAGCCGACAGCTCGATGACGTCGAACCCGAGTGTCTGCGCCTCGGCGAGATAGTCGTCGACGGCTTTGGCCCCATACCGCAGCACATGCTCGATCCACCCTCCAGTCGAGACATAAGTGCCGTAGCGGTGGGCAAGATCGACGATCTCCTTGACCCTGTCGCGCGGCATGAGCGCGAAGGAGCCGCCGGCAAATTTCAGCCCATCGACGTAAGGATGCATGGTCTCGAGAATATCCTCGAGATAGCGGCGCCCCATGACCGTGTAGTACGGGCCGCGGATCTCGGTGAGCCCGGTGGCACGGGGCTTCTTTCCGCGCTCATTGATAGGGATGGACGAGAAGGCTCTTCCGCTCATGCTGGCTCTCCAATCAAACGGTTTGGTGCCGCATCTTGCCAAGCAGCACCGTCAATTCTCTCACGCGAATTTTGCCCAGGTCTGCAACAGCGTGGACGATTGCGTCGAGAAGGTCCGGCGATGCGCAAGAGGCTGCAAGCTTTCGGAACTTTCCCGCAATCTTTTCCCAGCTCATCGGCCTTGTATGAAACCCCTCATAGTCCTGCTTGTCGATCTCGAAGCGCCTGCCGTCCCGCAAAATGACCGCAACGCGGCAAGGCATCTCGCGCGGGAAGCGCGCGGAGTATTCCGCCGACGGCGCAATGCGCACGCGGCACAGCAAGTCTTGCACGTCTTTGGCGGCGATACGCTCTGGCGCATATTGCGCGGGCAGAAGGTGCCCGTCGAAAAGCGCGGCGGCAATCATATAGGGCAGGCTGTGATCCGCCTGCTCCTTGGTGAGAACGGTTGTTTTGCTTCCTTCCTCGCCGCCGCCAATAATGCGGTAGGCGACATCGAAGATCTGCACTTCCACGCGCGCAATCTCATCGCAGGCGAAGCCGTGCCGGCGCCTTAGATCCAAGGCTGCCTCGATCGCCGGCTGGGCATGGACCTCGGCATTGTACTTCTTGACAATGGTCCGGTTGACGCGCTCCAGATCTTCTTTTGACCAATCGATGGTGAAGGGGCCGCTGACGCTCTCTTTGAAACCTTTATTGCCTTCGAACACCTCGATGGGGCCCGTTATGCCGTGCTTTGCCAGGAAAGCTGCGTGCGTTGCAATGAATGCCGTGTTAGGATAGGCGAGCCCCTTCCAATGCGATAAGGCGCCGGTGCGCGTGACCCGCAATGCCACATTGCCAACGGCTGCAAGAGCGATTGCATTTGCGGTCTGGCGCGGATCGAGGCCAAGCGCCTTCGCAACTCCCGCACCCACAGCATAGGCGCCTTGCGTTGTATGGTCGAAGCCGCGCGCACGCACGGGAGCCTCGTCGCTCAGCCGCGCATGGACTTGGTAGGCGATGGCAAGCGCGGTTAAGAGGTCCCGGCCGCTTGCATCTGCATATTCCGCGGCAGCAAGCACGGGCGCAAGGTTATCGCTCGGGTGACAGGTCTCGCCTTTTGCAAGATAGCTGTCCATGAAATCGAGGTAGCGGACAAGCGTTCCGTTGAAAAAAGCGGCGCGGTCGGGCGCAGTGCTCCCCCCTCCAATCAAAGTGCAAAGGGGATTGCCGCCAAACTCCTCGATCTGCGCTCGAACCGCCGCAGGTGGCTCCGCGCCAAGGGCTCCTATCGCACATCCCAAGCTGTCGAGGACCCGGCTTTTCAGCTGATCTTGCGCATGGGCAGAGATGTCCTCGAAGCGTGCCCGCTTTACAAATGCGGCAAGCTCCTCAATCTCGGCCATAGCGCTCTCGGTCAATGTGGATTTGCGCAGTGAACGGCTGCCCGGGTTAGGCCGGAAACCGCCAGATGAACGCCTACTGGCACGGATGGTTCCTGTTTCCGGCCGGATTGGAGGACCGCACGCCAGGCGAGAGACGGTTTTTTGCAGCCTTTGTCCGCTTGAGCGCGTCTGATGGCCGTGCCGACGTTTTTTCCCGTCATTTGGACGCAATCCTCCCACGGGGCAGGCTCGAAGTGCGTGATGTGACACGCAAATGCCTCACGCGGTTGACGCTACCGGAGGTGGCCGCAATTCAGCGATCAAGCTGAGGTAAATGGCACGATGACGGCAGAATAACGCATAGCCCGAGAATGGAACAATTTAGAGCGCACGGCATTAACGAGGGCGAAGTCTAAGAACGGAATCGGCCATGCCATTTCGCTGCAATTGGCTGACACGGCCTATCTTTCACTGGGCTCGCCGGGCGCTCCCCGCTATGTCGGATACCGAGCGCGAGGCGATCGATGCTGGCGACGTGTGGTGGGATGCTGAACTATTTACTGGCAATCCGGACTGGTCAAAACTCCTCTCTCAGCCTGCGGCGGCGCTGTCTTCGGAGGAGCAGGCTTTTCTTGACGGGCCGGTCGACGAGCTGTGCAGCATGCTCGACGACTGGCAGATCAATTGGGAATTGCGCGATCTTCCCCCGAAGGTGTGGGATTTCATCAAGGCAAACCGTTTTTTCGGGATGATCATTCCAAAAGAGTACGGTGGACTCGGCTTCTCTGCCTACGCTCATTCGGAGGTGATCAGGAAAATTTCTACACGCTCTGTTGCGGCGGCGGTGACTGTCATGGTTCCCAATTCATTGGGACCTGGCGAATTGCTGCTGCGTTTCGGGACGAAGGAGCAGCAACGCCATTGGCTGCCTCGCCTTGCCGATGGGCGCGAGACACCTTGCTTTGGCCTGACAAGCCCGGAGGCTGGCTCGGATGCGGCATCGATGACCGACCGGGGCGTGATCTGCCGGGGCTCGTACAACGGCCGCGAGGTTTTGGGCCTGCAGCTTAATTGGCACAAGCGCTACATAACACTCGCCCCAGTTGCCACCGTGCTAGGCCTCGCATTCAAGGCCTATGATCCCGATCATCTCATCGGCAACCAAGACGATCTCAGCATCACGGTGGCGCTCATCGCAACTAACACGCCAGGCGTTGAGATCGGCCGCCGCCATCTGCCATGTTATCAGGCCTTTTTGAATGGGCCAACCTCAGGCCGTGACGTCTTTGTTCCGCTCGATGCCGTCATTGGCGGTCCCGAGAGGATCGGGCAGGGGTGGAAGATGCTAATGAGCGCCCTTTCCGCTGGCCGCGGCATCTCACTGCCCTCACTGTCCTCGGCAGCTGCCGCTTTTGCCGCACGCACCGCAGGCGCTTACGCGCGCGTGCGTGAGCAATTCAATGTTCCGGTCGGCAAGTTCGAAGGCATCGAAGAGCGGCTCGGCCGTATCGCCGCAACAGCCTACCTGCTCGATGCGGCGCGCCGGCTGACCTGCGCCGCCATCGGCCAAGGCCATCACCCAGCGGTCATGTCGGCCATCATGAAATCGCAGGCGACAGAGCGCATGCGCGCTACCGTCAACGACGCGATGGATATCCATGGTGGTAAGGCGGTGATGGACGGACCCCAAAACTATCTCGGGAATTTTTATCGAGTTATCCCAATCGGCATTACAGTTGAAGGCGCAAACATTTTAACCCGCAATCTGATTATTTTTGGCCAGGGCGCAATCCGTTGCCACCCGTATCTCTTCGAAGAGATGATGGCGCTGGCCGAGCCCGACGCCGGCGAGGGACTCGAACGTTTCGACAAAGTCTTGTGGCGCCACGTTGGACATAACCTGAAGGCCATGATGCGGGCCTTTTGGCTCAGCTGGACCGGCGGCAGATTTGCTCCGGCGCCGGAAAAAGGGCCCGCCGCGCGGTTTTACCGGCAATTGTCGCGCTATGCGGCAAGCTTTGCTTTTGTTTCGGATATGGCGCTATTGACGCTTGGCGGAGCGCTCAAACGCAAAGAGATGCTGGCGGCCAGGCTTGGGGACATTTTGTCCGAGCTTTATCTACTCTCGGCCGCGCTTAAACGCTGGCAGGACGAGGGGCGACAGGAGGCCGACTTTCCTCTGCTCGCATGGTGCATGGAGACCGGTTTCGATACCGTTGAAGCGCGCTTTGCCGCTGTTTTCGCTAACTTGCCAAACCGCTTTGTCGCGTGGGCCCTCCGTATCATCGTCCAACCTTTTGGTCCCCGGCACAAGTATCCGGCCGATCGGCTGACCAAGCGTTGCGCCGAAATTTTGCTTGAGCCTTCTGAAACACGCGAGCGCCTGACGGCTGGGATCTATCTTGGTAAGGGTGACGAAGGATTGGCGTCGCTCGAGCGGGCATTTACCCTCGTGGGCGAGAACGAGCCGATCGCAAAAAAGCTACGAGACGCAGGGATTCGCGACTGGCGTGCGGCAGAGAAATCCGGTCTCATCACGGACGTCGAGAGTAAGCGCATGGTCTCTCAAGAGGAAGCGGTGGCAAAAGTCATAGAGGTTGATGATTTTGCCGCTGATACGCTCTCCCCTGCGAGCAATAAGCTCGCTCTGTGCACCGCGGCGTTGGCCAGCCGCGCAAAACAATCGGCCGGGGCGAGCTGACGTTGCACCCGGTGTCGGGTTCACGTTAATTCGGTTCAGCCTCATTCTCTGTGGCTGACTTGCATAGGTGTTCAGCGGGCTTTAACTTGACCTTATGTAGAGGAAATCAGGGTGGGTTCCTGGGCTTGGCGTGCGAATTTTACGCAGAACAGGTCGACGGCCACTTGTTCATTTTGGCGCGCCGGGAGGAGTCAGGTATTTGTCCTGACTGCGGCAAGCGGTCAACCTGCCGGCACGGCTGGCATAAGCGTCATCTCCAAGACGTGCCGGCGCAAGGCGCGGGCGTAACAGTGAAGCTTCGCATGCGACGCTGGCAAGCCTTGTTGCGATTTTGCCAGCCTCGCACGCGAAGCTATTCTCTCGCGGCCTCCGCCTCTGCGAATGAGATCGCAGGAAACCGGCTTTCCACAAAACGCTCCATTGCGAAATAAAGCGTAGGCAAGATAAAGAGAGTAAGAATCGTCGCCACGATGAGGCCGCCAACAATGACGGTCGCAAGACCGCGCTGTACGTCGCTTCCCACTCCGGTCGCGATCGCTGCTGGAATCATCCCCACGGTCGCGACGGTTGCGGTCATGAGCACGGGCCGGAAGCGTTCCGCGGCACCCAAAAGCACCGCATCCCGCAGCTCGTGACCGCGCCTACGCAGCCGGTTCAGATTGGCAACCATGATGACACCATTCAAAACCGCAACGCCGAAGAGCGCGATAAAGCCAACAGCGGTCGCAACATTGAGCGTCTCTCCTCTCACATGGAGGGCGACCAGGCCGCCGAAAGTGGCGAGCGGCACAACAGAGAGGACGAGGAAAGCCTGGCGGAGCTTGCCGAACCCCATATAGAGGAACATCGTCATGAGGGCGAAGACAATTCCCATTATTAAAACCAGCCTTGCCTGTGCGCGCCGCTGGTTTTCGAACTGACCGCCCCATTGGAGCCGGTACTTATTTGCATCGAAGTGAACTGCTTTGCCGATTTTGTCTTGGGCCTCCGCAAGGTAGGAGGAAAGATCACGGTCGCGATAGTCGATCTGCACGGTTAGATTGCGGCGCGTCATTTCATGTGAGATGCTGCTTTCGCCAGTTTGCAGTTTGATGCTGGCGACTTGCGATAACGGGATCTGGGCGCCGCTTGCCGTGTTCAGAATGAGATCTCCCAAATCCTCCGGGCTATCGCGGGCCACTTTCGGAAAACGCACAGTTATGTTGTAGACCCGGTCTTCGACATAGACTTGGCCGACTGGAGCGCCGCCAACACCTGTCTGGATCAGATTGACGATATCCGACACATTGATTCCGTAACGCGCCGCGGCCGCGCGGTCGACCTGAACAGTAATTTGCGGGATAGGCGGTTCTTGGGCGATTGATGCCTCGGCCGTGCCGCGTATCCCGTTTAAGACGTCGACGATCTCCTGGCCAATCCGCCGCAGTTCATTGAAGTTTTCGCCAAAGATTCTTACCACCAGCGGGCTGTGAGCGCCGGACACCAGCTCGTTCACGTTGTCGATGATCGGCTGGCTGATGCTGATGTCAAATCCGGGCAATTGGTTCAGCCGGGCGCTCAGGCGGCGCAAAAATTCTCCCTTTGTTTCGCCTCGCGGCCAGGTATCGTAAGGGGTGAGACCAACGGGTGCCTCGATGTGCGAGGGCGTCCAGGGGTCGGTCTGCTCATCACTGCGCCCAAGCTGGGTTATAGCATAGGAAACCTCGGGAAACTCCTTGAGTGCCCGTCTAAGCTCACCTGCCATCTCGCTTGCCTTGTCGAGCGAGATGCCGGTCGGCATTTGGACCTGAAGCCAAAGTGATCCTTCATCGAGATTGGGCAAAAACTCCCGGCCAACTGTGGCGCCCAAGACGCCGATCGCTGCGAAAGACACTAAAACTCCGGCGTAAACAATCGCGGGCCGGCGCAGCAATCGCGCAAGATAGTCGTAGTAACCCTGCTGCAGCCATTCGAGCGCAACGTTTTGGAACATGCGCCGCGGCTTGCGGAACGCCTCGAAAGCAAGGCCCGGCACAAGGGCAAGCGTGCAAAGAAGAGCGCCAAAAAGCGCATAAGCGACCGTTAGGCAATTGGGGTAAAGAGCTTTGCCTCAGCGCGTTGCAAAGCAAAAAGCGGAAAATATGCGGTGATGATGATGAGCGTGGCGAAAAAGATTGGCTTAGCTACCTGGCCTGTAACCCTTCGCACCTCGTCTTCGGTGAGAGCTTGATTGGGCTTTGACTCCCGCCGGCGCAAGATCGCTTCCGTAACGACAATGGCGGGATCGACAATGATCCCAAAGTCGATTGCGCCGAGCGATAGAAGATTGGCTGGCAAATTTGTCCAGTGCATCAAGACAAAAACGGCGACAAGCGCGAGAGGAATTGTGACGGCGACGACGAACGCACTTCGAGGCGAGCCTAGAAAGAGAATGAGCACGATAAAAACCAGGGCCATGCCTGCGCCTATCGTGTGAGAAACTTTGTGGACGGTCGCCTGAACCAAATCATCCCGGTCAATGTAAGGGACGATCCTGACATCCCGCGGCGCCAGCGCCTTGTTCAACTCGTCCACCGCCTTGTGGATCCCCTTTAAGGTTTCCGACGGATTCTCTCCCTTCAGGAGGTCGACGATGCCTTGAATCGTATCGGGATTGTTGTCCTTGCCGAGAATACCCTCGCGCTCCTGATGGGCGAATTGAAGAGTGCCGAGATCACGCACCAGAATGGGCACGCCATTGTGCTGCGTGACCACGATATTTCCGAGATCGTCAAGTGTGCGCACAAGGCCCAGCCCGCGGATGACATAAGACTGTTCGCCGCGCGTGATCCTGCTGCCTCCGGCATTCGCACCATTATTGTTGATGGCGGTGACAACATCGTTCAAGCCAAGCGCGTAGCGTTGTAATTCAACCGGGTTTAATTCGAGCTGATATTGCTTTGTAAAGCCGCCAAAATTATCGACGCTCGTCACCCCGGGCACTTTAAGGAGCGCCGGTATGACCTCCCAGCGCTGGATGTCCGAAAGCTCCATCAAGTTCTTGGTATCGGACTCGAGCGTATAACGGTATATCTCCCCGGAAGGCGGGCTCACCGGGTCGTATGCAGGTGTGATCCCGCGTGGCAAGGTGACCTGGTTTACTCGCTCTATGATCCTCTGTCTCGACCAATAGTCTTCCGAACCGTCCCGGAATATCATGGTGATCAATGACGACCCAAAGGTGCTGCTCGAATGCATGGCAACGACGCCGGGCGTGGTCTTGAGGATGCGTTCGAGCGGGGTCGTGATCTGCTGTTCAACTTCCTCGGCAGCAAGCCCAGGCGCTTGGGTTGTTACCTTTACGGTCACGTCGCCGAGATCGGGATAGGCTTCGATCTGGAGCTGCGTCCATGAATAATAACCGTAGCCCGCGGCAAGCAGCGCAATCGTCATCACGACATAGCGCTTGCGAAGACAAATGCCGACGATCCGGTCAATCATTGAGGAGAACTCCGCCACGTGTGACAATCCGCTCCCCGGCCTTGAGGCCTTGGCGAACGGGCGCCTTGCCGCCTTCCTCGGGCTCTGGCTGGACAACGCGCCGGGTGAAAGTCCACGGTGCGGTCTCAACGAGAACAGTTGTCGTGTCATTATTCATCAAAAGCTCGGAGGTCGGCACCACTAATTTTTGCGCCGGCGGCGTAAAGAAAGTGACGGTCGCGAACATGTTGGGCTTAAGTTTCCCATCCGGGTTCTCGAACACGATCCGCACCTTGTTACGGCGCGTGTCCGGCTCAAGGACTTCGCTCACAATGTCGACCTTGCCGTGGAACACTTCGCCAGGATAGGCAGGCAAAGTCACATCGACGGATTGACCCTTCGAGATGAAAGACAGGTCTTTTTCCGGCACGTTCGC
>JBPYDY010000190.1:0-2454 GCA_051986155.1 Methylocella sp. | reverse complement strand
CCGCCAGGTCCTTGAGTTCGCCGGGCGTCGTGAAAACACCGGGACGGGACGCAAGGTCGCGATAGGCGCCCGCGAGGCGCGGCACGGCGGGATAGGGCACGGAAAGGGCCACGGGCTTGAGTTTTTGTTCCGATCCCGCGATTTCGTCGTTGGGCACTTTGCCCGCGATGCGCAGCCCGTGGACGCCGAGGCGGCTGTCTGGCCCATAGCCGTAAGGCAGCACGAGCAGGAAGCGGTGTCGTCCGCGGGACGGATCCCGGCAGGCATCGGCCACGGCGGGCTCGCTTGCTACATTGGCAGTCTCGGCGAGGAGCGGCGCCATCTGGCCCGGCGCTTTCTCCGTGAAGAGCTGCACGTTGATCGATTTTTGCTGCCCCTGCTGGCAGGCCCAGCCCACAAGAATGTAGTGATCGCCGTCCCTGGCGATGCCGTCGAGATGCCCCGCGACGCGGCCGGGAGGCGTGTTCCCAGCAGCGGCCAGTAGGGCGGTTGCCGAAAGCAGAAGGGCACAGATGATGGGGGCGGTGCGGCTCATGAGGGTCGGGTGCGGGAACTGCCCACATTGCACGCGCTTGAGCGCCTAGGTCTACTCCTTCGCGTCCCATTCCTCGACGTTAAAATTGAAGCCGGGCAGCCAGTGATTCTCTTGAGCCATGTTTACCAATGTGTGCAAGAAAAATATCGGCCGCGAACGCGGCCAATACTTTGCCCAGGTCAGATGCCGAAGTCGAGCAGACGGAGCGCGATTAAAAAGGATTGTGTGATTGGTCACACTATTTGCTTTGCTCTGCGGCCATAGCGATTTGGTGGTGTTTAAAGGGCAAATTGTCATTCCGGCCTGACAAATCGAACGCGCGAGCAAGCCAAAAGCTAAGATTTTGTGATTGGTCGCAAAGTTCAAATGCGGCGCGGTCAGATATACTTGCCCGCGCCTGCATTTTAGCTGTTTGCAATCTCGATGAGCCGCTCGGTGTTACGCTGAATATTGTATACCGAATTATGCGCGAGCAATTTTGCTGAATTCTGTCTTCGCCCTACACGCGGTTGTCAGGTTTTGGGGGCTAAGCGGAGCTATTTTGCACGATCCGAGCCCTTTCCGGTTTTGACCCCTCAGCAGGGCTGGCGCGCAGCGTGCGAATCAAATCCAGGATCGCTATCGTGTTCGTGGTCGCGGTGATTGCATTTATCCTCGCAGCGACCCCGAGCATGGACTGGCGCCCAGCGCTATTCATGCTCCTTGCCGCCGCATTTCTCCCGGTCTGGAGTATCGCTTGGCGGCGTCATTTGGGTCGCAAATGGAAACTTGAACAGTTGGCGGCGCGTGGGCGTTAAGTCATGAGGGCTGCGCTGAGTTTTTCCGGCGTCCCCGGCTTAAGTGCGGTGCATGGTCTGGTTTTGGCCCACTCCTTCCGTAGCCAGCATCCGACCGGCATGGCAACCATCGAGGGGTAAACTGCCGTCCTGGCCGATCGAGCACCATGGCCGAATTTAATACGGCAGGGCCCTGCATATATGGCGCGAACTCGCTTTGATATGGTGATTACATGATAGATCGATCGAACGGATATGAGGACATCGCTGCCGAGTTTGTAAGCACTCGATCGACTACTATCGGGGTAAAGCGGGTCCACGACTGGGCCAAAGCGCTGCCACGCGGCGCCGCTGTTGTTGATCTTGGCTGTGGGCCCGGCTTTCCCATTACTGAGGTTCTCGTGGCCGAAGGACTTAGAGTCTATGGCGTTGATGCCGCACCATCTTTCGTCCAAGCATTCCGACGCAATCTCCCAAACACGCCCGTTGCTTGCGAAGCCGTCCAAGATTCGAAATTTTTTGATCGAACGTTCGATGGTGTTTTGGCATGGGGACTCATGTTTTTGCTGTCGCCCGAAGATCAGCGGCGCCTGATCCAAAGGATTGCTGACATACTGGTGCCGGGCGGCAGGCTACTATTTACATCCCCAGCGGAAATAGGGTTTGGGAATGATGTGATGACGGGATTAGAATCACGTTCCCTTGGAGGCGAGGAGTACCGGCGGCGGCTCTTAGCGGTTGGCCTTTCTGTCGCTAGCGAGTATGAGGATGAAGGCCAAAACCACTACTTCGATGTTTTTAAGGAGTTGAAGACAATCCTGCTAAAATCGGAGATGTCTGAGTGACGCATTCCTGATCGAGATGTCGCCTATTGGCCCACTCCTTCCGTAGCCGGCATCCGACAGGCACGGCAATATCGACCAGTAAGCTGCCGTCCTGGTTGATCGAGCACCGCGGCCGAACTTGACCCATCTGAGACATGCGTGGCTCAGCATTTCCGCAATGCAAATTGACTATTTCCACACCGACGTTCTCAAATGAGTTGAAGGTCTTCATAGATGGCAGTGCAAAGAGCGTTTTGGCGCTCCGAATGAATCGCGTCGTCAGCCGTCATGCCATTCCAGGAGCAAGCGACAACAAGTC
>JBPYDY010000189.1:0-3825 GCA_051986155.1 Methylocella sp. | reverse complement strand
GCCGATCTTGTCTGGCTTGGCGCCATACCGGACGCCGTCATTAGGCAGTCTGCGCGGTTCCCGCTCTATGCCGCTGCGGCGCAAAAACTGCGCGAGGCCGGGCGGCTTTACCCTTGCTATGAGAGCGCCGAGGAGCTCGACCGCAAGCGCAAACGCCAGCAGGCGCGCGGCCTGCCGCCGGTCTACGACCGGGCAGCGCTTACCCTCTCCTCCGAGGAGAGGGCGAAGCTCGAGGCGGAAGGACGCAGGCCCCATTGGCGTTTCAAGCTCGAGCACAAAATCGTGCGTTGGACCGATCTGGTGCGCGGCGACAGCCATATCGATTGCGCCTCCTTGTCCGATCCGGTGCTTTTGCGCGAGGATCAAACCTATCTTTACACGCTCCCCTCGGTCGTCGACGACATCGACCAGAAAATTACCCATATCATCCGGGGCGAGGACCATGTGACCAACACTGCGGTCCAAATCCAGCTCTATGAGGCTCTGGCTGGTCCGCAAAACCTTCCTGCCTTCGCCCACCATAACCTGCTCTTTTCGGCCTCTGGCGAGGGCCTTTCGAAACGGACCGGCGCGCTGTCGATCGGGGCGTTGCGCGAGGCAGGCATCGAACCCCTTGCCGTTGCGGCGGCGGCAGTGTTGACCGGATCCTCAACGGCGCTTCATCCGGTTGCGAGTCTCGATGAGCTCAAGGCTTCCTTCGACCTCGGCGAACTTTCGCGCACCCAGGCGAGGTTCGATCGAGGCGAGCTTGCGGCGCTGTCCGCGCGCACGCTTCATGCGCTGAGCTTCGAAGCAGTCCGGGATCGGCTTGCCGCGCACGACATTGTCGGTCGCAAGGCCGAGCCTTTTTGGCTTGCGGTTCGCGGCAATCTTTCCACCTTCCTGGATATCGTCGGCTGGTGGCGCGTGGTTGAGGCTGCGATCGAACCTCGCGTCGAGGACGTCGCTTATCTCGCGCAGGCGCGCGAAACCCTTCCGGAAGAACCTTGGGATGATGGCGTTTGGGCGAATTGGACCAGGGTTTTGAAGCAGGCTACCGGGCGCAAGGGGAGAGCGCTGTTCCATCCCTTGCGCCTCGCGCTGACCGGCCGCGAGGATGGGCCTGAGCTTGCGGCGCTTTTGCCGTTGATTGGGAGAGCTAAAGTGGCGGCACGATTATCCGGACACGCCGCTTGACGCCATCCGGTCCCGTGACCTCCTCCGTCGCGCCCTGCCCCTCGGTGGGGGCATTTTCAGTGCCCACCGCTTTGGCTGGCGGCTGCGCTGCTCCGCCTGCCTTTGACGCCGGCGCCAATCTCGGCCGCGAAAGCTCCGCCGATTTTTCGGGCGTGACCACAATATCGCTTTTACTCACGCGTCCGAGGAGCGGCTCCGCCGGCGCGAGCGCCTCCGCCCAGGACTGTCGTGGCGGCTTGCAGGTGCATGTTGAATCAAAGGTCTTTTGAAAGCGAAACGCATTTGGCAGATCGGCATAAGGAGTTCCGCCATCAAGCGAGACGGCGGTTTTGATGTCCTGATAGGGCGCGCGCGTATAGACGCTCACCTCGGCGTTTGGGCAGAGCGCCTGACAGAGATCGCTCAATTGTTCTGAATCTCCGCGATTGGCAGATACGGTGAGCGGGAAGAAGCCTCCGTCGCAGCTGCGCACACAGAGTGCCTGCGAACCGCCGCGCGGCGAGAAATCTTCGCCCGGCAAAGGAACCACGTCCTCGCCCGGGAAAGGTTGCGAGGACGGGCTGCGGTTTGGAGAGAACAAGCCGAAAAGCTGGTCGAGAAAGCCGCGCCCGGCCGGCTCCGAAGGGGCGCGGGCTTGGGTCCGGCAATAGGCGTTGTAGCTTGCAACCAGCTGTTGCCTTGCCGTTGGGTTGCTGTCTCCGCCTGCCTGGTAATAGGCGAGATTGGCTTGCAGCTGCCGAATTTGAGCGTTCAGGCTTGGGCATTGCGGCGGCAGCGAACCGAACAAGAAGAATTGCGCCCGGTCGCAGCCAAGCCCACGCGCTTGGCTGATCATATGATCGAGATCCGCGCGCTGCTTTTGCAGGGCGTCGCCGTAATTCTTTGGCGATTTTTGCCCGCCTTCGCCAAGCGCCGCAATTCGCGCTGCGAGTGAGGCGCAATCGACGGGCTGCGAGAAGGCGCGATTTTGAGCAACGCTAAGTGAGGCGCCGGCGATGGCTAGCCCAAACAAGGCGCCAAAACGCGTGAATGCTCTTCGACGGGCGCTGCCAGAACTCATGCGGAACTCTAGGTCCGCTTGCCATCATTGGCCAAGCGGGAATTTCCAACTAAAGATGAGATTGGTGCGCATTCATGTCCTTACCATGGCCGAGGTCATAGTTTCAGCCCCCGCCACGCCCGCCGGTTTCCGCAACATTATCAAGGGGTAGTAAATAGACCATGTCCTTTTATACCATCTTTCAGGTCTGAACAGAGCCCGAACATCCCCGAAAAGGTGGGAAAATTCTGGTACAGCCGCGGTGCTGATGTTCCCAGGGCGTAAGCCGAGCGGGATTATAGCCCGCGATCTCGGCGCAACGGAAAAAGATTTCCATCATCCGAGCGGCGTAGGCGCGACCGGCAGCGCAGATGCGAACGGCGCGAGCACTTCAACTTCATCGCCAATACGGCGCCCGGGCATTTCGCGAGCATCGCAATTCAGCCGTGCTATCGCGGCCTAGCCGTCTCTGTCTGGTCGCCAACCGCGCGCCGGACCAAAAACCAGATCGACGTCGAGGAAAACCTGCAGCGTTGCGTGGAGGCCGTCCTGCGCTTTGCCAAGAAGGATAGCGCCGAGTTCGTTTTAGATGCCGCGACAGCTGCGGGGTTTTCAGTCGGAACGGACGGCTCAGAGCTGAATGTGGTCTCGCCGCACGGCCTGCCGGAAGAAACGAAGGAGCTGTTCTACCGGGCGTTCTCCGAGCATCGATCCGAAATGATCGAACTCATAAGGCAGGCGAGTGCAGCATGACCCGGCGCGAAAAGAAGAAGCTTGCTTTGCTACGCGCTCGCGCCAAAGGGGCCAGCTACGGCCAAATTGCTGAGGCGTTTGGATATGAAAATTCAAACACGGCAAGACAGGCCCTTTGCTTGGCCCGGCGATATTTTCGCGCCCGCTATCCCTATTTGGTACCGCTCGAACTCGACGACCGGCGAGTGGCGTCATGAAAGACCCGCGCCCAGAGTTCATCCTGAAGGCCGCGGCTGACGCAGGTATCGGCGTTTGGGTCGATAACGGCGAGCTGCTTGTGATGTACCCGTGCAAATTGCCGGAAGAAACTTGCAGTTCATTTTCGGCGGCATTCTCCAAGCACCAACCGGAAATAGTCTGGTTCATCCAAGAAAACAGGCTGGCGCGGGAGGACGTGACGCATGAGCGAACGCGATCCTACCGCTTATCGCAAGAAGGTGCGCAGCGCAGGCTTTTCGCCCGTGCCCACCGAAGGCAAAGCCCCCGCGCCGAAGCAATGGCAGAAACTTGCCGACGCTTCATTCGCCAGCGCATCGGAGACGGTGTTTGTTGCCCCAGGTTCGGGCAGGCGCCAAAGCGCGCAATCCTGTTCCGCACCAACGCGCCGTTTCCTAAAATCAAATACGTATTTGGCGAACCGGACACGCCGGAAAGGGGCAAATCCAATGGCCCGCGCCCCGATGTTGACGGCGGAGTAGCCAAATGCAGCCGGTCATGCTCGCCGCCTGGTGGCACGCAATCGAAACACTGCGCCGCCAGCCTCCATCCTCGTTTCAGCAACTGCGCGCGGTGTCGAAGATATCCTAAGCAATTGAAAATCACGCATTTTTGGCCTCTTCAAAATCGGACTCTCCCAG
>JBPYDY010000188.1:0-3339 GCA_051986155.1 Methylocella sp. | reverse complement strand
CGGCGGTATATGTGGATATCCTCATTGCTCAACATCAACGTGGCAGGGAGATCACGGATTATGTGCTCTCGACGTCTGCCAAGGGGGCGATTGGAACCGGGGTCGCTGAACCGTTGGCGCGCGCCTTGGAAAGCATGGAGTTGATGTACGAGCACCACGCTGCGCGCGAGGACACCGTTGTTTTTCCGGCATGGGAAGACGCGCTCACCACGCATCAACTCCACGAAATGAGCGAGTTGTTCGAGGAAATCGAGCATCAGCAATTCGGCGAGGACGAGTTCGGAGATGCCGTGGCGCAAATTGGAAAAATCGAAGGAACTCGGTACTGCTGACATCTCGCTGTTCACCGCGCCGCCGCCACCAAAGACATGAGGCTCTCGTGAGCACAGGCCCCGAGGCGCCACACACGCCGGGCCAGGGATCATTTCTGGATGTGTTTTGGGTCTTCCTTCGGCTCGGGGTAACGAGCTTCGGCGGGCCAATCGCGCATCTTGGCCACTTTCGCGCCGAAATCGTCGAGCGGCGCAAGTGGCTCGACGAAGCAGCTTACACGGATATTATCGCGCTCTGCCAATTCCTTCCTGGCCCGGCAAGCAGTCAGGTCGGTATTATTCTCGGCATGGTCCGCGCCGGTTTGCCGGGTGGCTTTGCCGCGTGGCTCGGCTTCACAATTCCTTCGGCGCTCGCCCTTATCGCCTTCGCTTATGGCGTGGGTAGCCTCGGAGACCTATCGCATGTTGCATGGCTGCACGGCCTCAAGATCGTCGCCGTCGCGGTCGTTGCGCAGGCGGTTTTGCGCATGGCGCAAAGCCTCTGTCCTGATCGGGAAAGGGTGACTCTCGCCGTCGCCGCAACCCTGCTCACCTTGGCGATTCCTTCGGCAGCCGGTCAAGTCGGAGCCATTGTGGCGGGTGGCGTCATTGGCTGGCGTTTTCTCCCCAGCATGAACGACGCAAAAGCCGCGCCGCTCGCGGTTCCCGTCGGTCGCAGTATGGCGATTGCTTCCATCATGTTGTTTGCCGCCTGGCTTTTCGGGCTGCCGATGCTCGCATCGGCAACGTCCGATCACACAATCGGGCTTATCAGTAGCTTCTATCGCTCAGGCTCGCTCGTCTTTGGCGGCGGGCATGTTGTCCTGCCTTTACTGCAACAAACCGTCGTGCCGCGTGGCTGGATCAGCAACGATGCGTTCCTCGCCGGTTATGGCGCGGCGCAGGCCGTACCCGGCCCGCTCTTTACTTTCGCTGCATATCTGGGAACGGCGATGAAGCCCGCACCTAATGGTTGGATTGGAGGCCTTATTTGCCTCGCTGCAATTTACCTGCCGTCTTTCCTGCTTCTCCTCGGCGCACTGCCGTTTTGGGACGCGCTTCGTCATCGCACGGCAGTGCAATCAGCACTCAAAGGAATCAATGCGACTGTGGTCGGTATTTTGCTTGGAGCCCTCTACACGCCGGTCTGGACAAGCGCGATTTTCTCCCCGGCGGATTTCGGGCTGGGAATTCTCGCCTTCTTGCTTCGGGTGTTTTGGCAAACGCCGCCTTGGTTGGTGGTTATTCTCGGCGCGCTCGGCGCGACTGCGTTAGGAGCCTTCGCATAAGGCCCGATCCGTCAAACGCTCCTTAGCGTGAAATCCGCAAAAAATGCCGATCTCGCATCCGTCATTGATGGCGGGCGCGAAACCTGTCCCTTATGGTCGAAAGCGCAAAGGCTTGCGCATTCGAGGTACATCGTTCTAGGCTATTTTCGATGGAACAAAGCGAATCAGCTTTTTCCGGGTTGGAAATGTTGGGATGGCATAATGCGAGCAAGGGTCATAAATGCTACCCCATCCAGAGCCCTACTAGAGGCCGTGGCGGGTCGGCAATTTAGAACCATTCTGGCCGATCCGCCGTGGCGGTTTCAAAACAAGACGGGAAAGGTCGCGCCTGAACACCGCCGCTTGTCCCGCTACACTACCATGACGCTTGCGGAGATTTGTGCGCTGCCAGTGGCCGCGCTTAGCGCGCCTACGACGCATCTTTACTTATGGTGTCCGAACGCCCTCTTGCCCGCCGGACTTGCCGTCATGGCGGCATGGGGATTTACCTACAAGGCCAATATCGTTTGGCACAAGGTCAGGAAGGACGGCGGATCGGACGGCCGCGGCGTCGGATTTTATTTCCGGAATGTCACAGAATTGATTCTCTTTGGCACACGCGGCAAGAATGCGCGGACGCTTGCCCCCGGCCGCAGGCAAGTCAACTATCTGGCGACCCGGAAACGCGAGCATTCGCGTAAACCGTACGAGCAGTACCCGCTTATTGAAACATGTTCCCCTGGGCCCTATCTGGAGCTGTTTGGCCGTGGCATTCGTCCCGGCTGGTCTGCTTGGGGCGACGAGGCAGATGAATCCTACGAGCCAGGATGGAAGACCTATGCCCATAACTCGGCGTCGGAACGCGCGAAACTATTCATAGTGGCATAACTACAAACGATCTCAGCCGGCGAGCGTAGGCTAACATGCCCAAGACCGTTCGAGTTTACGAGGTTGGCGCGCCCGAGGTGATGCGCATCGAGGACGTCGCAGTGTCGCCGCCTGTCCGTGGCGAGATGCTCGTCCGCAACCATGCGATCGGCGTCAATTTCATCGACACTTATTTTCGCAGCGGCGCCTATCCGGTTCCCTCTCTGCCTTTCACGCCCGGCAATGAAGGCGCGGGCAAGGTAGTTGCCGTCGGGAAAGGGGTGACCGGTTTGAAGGTTGGTGATAGGGTCGCCTACGCTACGAATCTCGGTGCTTATGCGCAAGAGCGGCTGATCGCCGCCGACCGGCTTGTCAAATTGCCGAAAAGCCTCTCCTATGAGGCCGCCGCCGCGATCATGTTGAAAGGCCTCACGGCGCAATATTTGCTGCGCCAGACTTTTAGGGTCAAAGCAGGCGACTGGGTCTTGGTTCATGCGGCCGCGGGCGGTGTCGGACTTATTCTTTGTCAATGGGCAAAGGCGCTCGGCGCAAAAGTGATTGGGACGGTAGGATCGCCGGAAAAAGCCGCGCTCGCCAAAAAGGCCGGCGCAAAGCACACGGTTCTTTATCGCGAAGAGGATTTTGCCGCGCGCGTAAAGGAGATCACCAAGGGGAGACTTTGCGACGTGGTCTATGACGGCGTTGGCAAGGCGATCTTTCCGGCCTCGCTCGACTGCCTCAGACCGCTTGGAATGTTCGTGAGTTTCGGCTCGGCGTCGGGGCCAATCGATTCCTTCAACCTTGGGCTTCTTGCGACCAAAGGTTCGCTCTTCGCGACGCGCCCATCGCTGCACACCTATACGGCTAAGCGCGAGGATCTCGAAAAAATGGCC
>JBPYDY010000187.1:0-4807 GCA_051986155.1 Methylocella sp. | reverse complement strand
CCGCCGATCGAGCAGGCAATTTGCGAGGCGGGATCGGGCGCATAATAGAAACCGCGATGCTCAACCGCACTGGTGATCGCGAGATTGGTGACGCCTGGCTCGACGACGGCGATGCGGTTCTCAAAATCAATTTCCTTGATGCGGTTGAATTTCATCATCGAGATGAGGATACCGTCTTCAAGTGGCAGCGCGCCGCCGGAAAGCGAGGTACCCGCGCCGCGCGGAACGACCTTCACATTGTGTTCGTGGCAATAAGAGAGAATGGCGCGCAGCTGCGCGACATTGTCCGGCAGCACGACAAGCAAGGGTAGCATGCGGTAGGCGGTCAGACCGTCGGTCTCGTAAGGCCGCCTTCCGGTCTCTTGGTCGATGACGCTTTCAAAAGGCAAAATGCTGCGCATGGCCGCAATGATCTTTGCCCGCCGCGCGAGGGCGGTTTCGTCAATTGGGAAAGCTTCCATCCCCCAGACCTCTCAATGGCTGCAGAGACGAACTAAGGAAACATTTTGCGTTTGGATTTGCGCGGGAAGCATGCCGGCGGCAGGCAAGTTCCCCTCAGCAATCCCATCAGAATCTGTCCGCGTAAATTACCACGAGAATTGAAAACAGGAATATCACGAGGGCCTGAAACAATTTGCCGAGGAGATCGGTTTCAACGCGATCAGCCCATACCTCAGCAACAGGATTGCGAATCCGCCCACGACACCGGCTACCATCAGGCCAGACCCATGGCAAAATTGATTTGATACCAAGCTCCAGCGAACGAGAAAGCAGCAGCTGTCCGAAATCCAGAAAATCGATTTGGCAGCACGAGTTTCAACACTCAAGAACAGCAGGCAGGCAATCCGACGAACAATATCCGAAGCAATGGCTCACCTCGTTAGAGGACATTGTCAGGTCAAGGCGTGGAAGGATTTTCAAGATACATCGGGGTGTCACGCTGTAATTAAGAAGGAAGAGGCTCGAAAAAAACTTTGAAAGCTTACTTCAATACACGAATAATTATGAGTGACAATAACGAATAATAAGCATTATCTATCGATACGACGCACCATATTTCCAACATAATATAGGAGCCCGTATTTTTTATGGTAAATTAACGAATAACTTTGGGAGGCCGAGAGTTTGGTGTACCGCGTTCTTGCGTTGACTTTCGCCGCAGCAATGAGCCTGAGCGCTGTCGCGATGGCGAAGGAGCATTGTCCGGTAGGAGAGATTTATTTTCGTTCGAAACACGAATGCGTCGCGAAAGGAACGGCGATCGCCCGCGCGATTTATCATTATAGAGGTCATATCGCTGCGAAGGCGGACCGGGCCGCGATCGTTCAGCGAAGCTACCGGTCGCATAGGGCCGCACAGAGAAAGGAAATTCGGGTGCCTCCCGTTCGCCTCGAGGGCACGGGTGTGGCCTCCGCCCCGGCACGAAATGAGACTGCCGACAGCAACGGCTCCATGACGGCGCCCAAACCAGAAGCGGCGCGCCAATCGGCATCGCCTTACGGTGCACTCGTTCCAGTCAAGCCAATCGAATGAGCGCCGTCGACTGGATAGGGCGCCGTTTGCCGGCAGATTCGCGCATCGGCGATTGCCGAGTCAAATGACAGTAGACAAACTCACAGCACATTCGCGGACAGTTCCCTAAGCTGCGCTTTGAGTTGAAGAGAAGAGCATCACGCCGGGTCGCTAGGCCTCAGCCTTGCCTTCCTTCCGGGCCAGCCCTATAAGCGCGCTCATTCCACACGCGGACGCGCGGGCCCTGCCTTAAGGGCCGCAACCGGTGACCTCGCCTCGGCTCGAAGCGCGGTCCAAAAGCTCCGCGGCGGCCTTAACCGGAGAAAGATACATGGCACTGCCCGACTTCACCATGCGCGGCCTCCTCGAATCGGGCGCGCATTTCGGCCACCAGTCGCATCGCTGGAATCCGAAAATGGCGCCCTATATTTTTGGCACCCGCAATAACATTCACATCATCGATCTTGCCCAGACGGTGCCGCTGTTGCACCAGGCGCTGAAGGCCGTGTCGGACACGGTGTCACGCGGCGGGCGGGTGCTGTTCGTTGGCACAAAGCGGCAGGCCCAGGATGCCATCGCCGATGCGGCGAAACGGTCGGCGCAATATTACATCAACGCGCGCTGGCTCGGCGGCATGCTGACCAATTGGAAAACGGTCTCCGCGTCAATCGAGCGGCTGCGCAGATTGGATGAAACGCTGGGGGAAGGCGCCGCTGGGCTGACCAAGAAAGAAAGGCTGATGGTTTCGCGCGAGCGCGACAAGCTCGAAAAGGCGCTTGGCGGCATCAAGGACATGGGGGGCACACCCGATCTCCTGTTTGTGGTCGATACGAATAAGGAACAACTGGCAGTCAAGGAAGCGCAGCGGTTACGCATCCCGGTCGTGGCCATCCTCGATTCGAACAGCGACCCGGACGGCATTACTTTCCCAGTTCCCGGCAATGATGACGCGGGACGGGCGATCACACTCTATTGCGATCTGGCCGCGCGCGCGGCGATCGACGGTATTTCGCGCAGCCAGGGCGCGGCGGGAATCGACGTTGGCGAAATGGAAACGCCCTTAGTCGAGGAGCTCCCTGCGGCGGGCGATCAGGCGAAAGACCAAGGGGCAGGCGAGGGCGCGGCAGTGGCGGCGGCGGCTTTCGAGACTCTGACGACGCCGCGCGGCGCGCCGGACGATCTTGCGAAGCTCCCCGGAATTGGGCCGCAGATTGTCAAGAAGCTCAACGATGCCGGAATCTTTCACTATTGGCAGATCGCTGCCATGACTGCGGCAGATGCGGCCAGGATCGATCGCGAGCTGAAGCTCGCCGGGCGCGTCGAGCGCGACGGCTGGATCGAGCAAGCGCGCGGACTCGCCGCCGGTTGATTGCGCTTGGCACCGCAATGAGGCCGGCGGGAGTACTCAAGGCGGCCTCCTGCCTGACGATACCCAACTGACGATAAGGGAAGAACACCATGACGAACGTCACCGCGGCGATGGTGAAGGACCTGCGCGAGAAGACCGGCGCCGGCATGATGGACTGCAAGACGGCCCTCGGCGAGACCGGGGGCGATGCCGAAGCCGCGATCGATTGGCTGCGCAAGAAGGGGCTTTCCAAGGCCGCGAAAAAATCCGGCCGGATCGCGGCCGAGGGGCTCGTTGCCGTTTGCGTCGATGGCCTCAACGGCGTCGTCATCGAGCTCAATTCGGAGACGGATTTCGTCGCAAGAAACGCCGAATTCCAGATGCTGGCAAAGAACATCGCGGCGGTCGCTCTTAGAACCGGCACGGCCGACGCCGAGTCCTTGAAGGTTGCCGCCTATCCCGGGGGCGGGACGGTCGGCGATGCGATCACCAACGCCATCGCTGTCATCGGCGAAAATATGACATTGCGGCGGGCCGCTTCCGTCCATGTCGGCCAGGGTTATATTGGCCATTACGTCCACAACAGCGTATCGGAAGGCTTAGGGAAAATTGGTGTCATCGTGGCGCTCGAATCGAGCGCCAATGCCCAGGCACTGGCACCCCTTGCGCGGCTCCTTGCGCTCCATATCGCGGCGGCAAATCCGCTCGCCATCGATTCTTCCAGCCTCGATCCCGCGCTCATTGCACGCGAAAGGGCTGTGCTGGAGGGTAAGAATGAGGGCAAACCCGCGGATAAGCTCGCAAAAATCGTCGATTCGGGCTTAAAGACGTATTTTAAGGAAGTCTGCCTTTTGGATCAGCCTTCGATCCATGCCGAGCATGCCAACAAAACGATAGGCCGGGCCGTCGCGGAGGCCGCGAAGGATGCCGGAAGCGCGATCGGCGTGAAAGCCTTTGTCCGCTATGCTTTGGGGGAGGGAATCGAGAAGACGTAAGCCCGGTTCGGCGTAACTCACCCCGTGCAAGGCCGTGACAGCAGTGCGGGTAAGTGCAGGCCCTTTGGGCAAATTGCCCGAAATCTGCCCATTGTTTGTATTTGACACCCGCCGGGTTTCGAAGGAGGGTTGCCTGGGGCGGTGAGATAGTGCCGTGCAATCTCGGTCGCTAGGTATTCGTTCGATGAACGGTATATGAAATCCACGGTTATATACGGTTTATATAAAGCCCAAGGAGAGGTCCCAATGCTGGTCTGTCGACCCTTTGTATTAACCGCGCTTTTCACGGCTGCGGTCCTCTTTGGGGTGGCGCTGCCGGGGATGGCTGCGGCGCAGGACGTGCGCCACATGTGCAGCGAAAAATATCAAGCCGCTAAGTCTGCTGGAACGCTGGGCGATAAGACCTGGCCGCAGTTTTATAGCGCGTGCGCGGCGGAACTGAAGGCGAACCCGCCTGCCGCGGCCGAGGCAGCCAAGGCGCCGGCGCCTTTGGACATACGGCGCATGTGCAGCGAAAAATACCAAGCCGCGAAGGCAGCAGGCTCGCTCGCCGGCGAGAGCTGGCCACAATTTTACAGCCGGTGCACGGCCGAAGCGAAGGCGAACCCGCCTGCGGCCACCCCACCAGCGGCGGCAGCCGCCACGCCCGAGGAGAAGGCTCCCGCAGCGCCGGCGCCTGCGCCTGTAGAGGCGCCGCCTCCACCGCCGCCGCCTCCGGCGCCGACGGTTGTAGAGGCGCCGCCTCCGGCGCCGACGGTTGCAGAGACGCCGCCCCCTCCTGTTGCTGCACCGCAACCGGCGCCTGCACCGGCCCCGGCCAATCCGCTCAAGAAGCCCTCCGCCAAGGCCTCGGCGCCCGCAGCGGCCGCATCAGCGTCAAGCGCGGCAGTATTTCCGACTGCAATTGCGCCCGAGTTTGCAAACTTGAAGCCTGCCAAGGCGCGCATGAAAA
>JBPYDY010000186.1:0-2566 GCA_051986155.1 Methylocella sp. | reverse complement strand
GCCTCGGATTGATATTGTTTTGGCGCGTGGTCAATTCAGACAACCGGTCGCGCCATATATTGAATTTGGTTCCTACCGTCATTTACGACCTTGCTGTCGCACCTAAAGGGTTTCCCACCCAATGGATAAGCGACAGCGTCACGAAAATTCTGGGCTATGAACTGGACGCCGCGCTGGCCCCTGGCTGGTGGATCGGCTGTCTGCACCCCGACGACAAGGAGGCCGCTGTCAAGAAAACATCGATCCTGATGACCCAGGGCCACATGGTGCAAGAGTACCGGTTTCGAGCCAAGGACGGCCGCTACCTTTGGATACGGGACGAGGCGAGCCTCTTGCGGGACGCCGACGGCCGGCCTAAGCAAATTATCGGGTTCTGGAGCAGCATTACAGAACGCAAGGAGGCAGAAGAACAGGCGGCGCAAGCGCTCAAACAGGAGCTCGAGAGGGGCGAATTTATTCGGTCTAGCGATCGCAACATTGCAATTGGCACGGTGCTCGCCATTTTAATCGTCGGCCCCTTTTTATGGGGAATTACGAATATTGGCCTAACCATCTTTGTGGTCAGCTGCAGCCTCGGGTTGATATTGATTTGGCGCCTGGCCAAATCCGGCAAATACTACTAGGATCCCAACGCATCGTTCTCGGCTAACTCAGGAGTGAGCGATGAGGAGAGTGGAAAGCGGAGGCAACGGCGAGGAGCAAGGATTTGGTGGAGGCGGGCCAAGAAAGCCAGATAGAAGTACGGCCATCGCCGCGCGCCCTCCCGCCCAACGTTTGTACATTTGGACGGCACTCACAGCCTTCAGTTTCTTGAGCCACATCCTCTTTCTCGCTCTCGTCGAGCCGCTCAAATTGTTATCGATGACGAAAGCCAACGCTTATGCCTATTCCGGCATCCCATTAGTTTTCGGGCTCATTTGTTTGCTGTTCGCGATACAGAATTTTAGGAAGATCACGCCGCGCGCCGAAATTCATATTGCCGCGCTGCTGGCCGCGATAGTCTTCGGCAGCCTGAACTTTCAGGGCGCCGCCGGAATTGTGTGGTTTTTTGCAAAGGGACCGCTTGTGCATATGCTAGTTAGTGATTGAATAATTGCCTCGGGCGCGGCAGCGAGAATCCGTCCCTGCGAGGGCGGCCAAACATCTGCCAAGCGTCTGCAATTCCTGCTTCGGCTCGTTTCTGGCAGCGGGCTTCCTCCTCTCAAGAGAGTTCTCCATGGGCTTCAAATGCGGCATCGCCGGTTTGCCCAACGTCGGCAAATCGACGCTCTTCAATGCGTTGACGCAGACTGCCGCGGCGCAGGCTGCCAATTACCCATTTTGCACGATCGAGCCCAATACCGGCGATGTCGCGGTGCCTGATCCACGGCTCGAAATCCTGGCAAAACTCGCCAATTCCAAGGACATGATTCCGACACGTCTCACCTTCGTCGACATCGCGGGCCTTGTGCGCGGCGCCTCAAAGGGCGAGGGCCTCGGCAATCAGTTCTTAGCCAATATCCGTGAATGCGATGCCGTCGCCCATGTCGTGCGCTGTTTCGAAGATAAGAACATTGCCCATGTCGAGGGCAGAATTGCGCCGGTTGACGACATTGAGACGGTCGAGACCGAATTGATGCTGGCCGATCTCGAGAGCCTGGAAAGGCGCGTTCCCGGCTTGGAGAAAAAGGCAAAGGGCGGCGACAAGGAGGCGCGCGACGCCCTTTCGCTCATTGAGCGGTGTCT
This sequence comes from Methylocella sp., assembly GCA_051986155.1. Classification (GTDB taxonomy): domain Bacteria; phylum Pseudomonadota; class Alphaproteobacteria; order Rhizobiales; family Beijerinckiaceae; genus Methylocapsa. Next base: position 841 of record JBPYDY010000186.1, on the reverse strand, counting down.
TGCGCTGCTGCGCGACGGACAGCCCGCGCGGCTTGCGGCGGTCAAAACCGAAGAGCAGAAGCTCTTCAAAAGTCTCGGGCTTTTATCCTCGAAACCGGTGCTTTATGTCTGCAATGTCGAGGAGGTTGCGGCAAGCAGCGGCAACGCCTATTCAAAGGCGGTCGCGGCGCGGGCGAAAGAAGAAGATGCCGCCGCGGTGATCATCTCGGCAAAGATCGAAAGCGAGATTGCGATTTTAAGCGCGCGTGAGCAAAAGGATTATCTCGCCGCGGTTGGGCTTAAGGAGCCGGGGCTCAATCGCGTCATCCGCGCAGGCTATGGGCTTTTGCGGCTCATCACCTTCTTCACGGCGGGGCCCAAGGAGACGCGCGCCTGGACCGTGCCTCAGGGAACCAAGGCGCCGCAGGCCGCGGGTGTGATCCACACCGATTTCGAGAAAGGGTTTATCCGCGCCGAGACGATCGCCTATGCCGATTATGTGGCCTGCGGCGGCGAGGCGGGCGCGCGGGAGGCTGGAAAATTCCGCCTCGAAGGCAAGGCTTATGTGGTTGAAGACGGCGATGTGCTGCACTTCCGCTTCGCAACGTGAGATCGGCGGAAATTGTCAACAGCCGCGGGGAGGCGGCGATGCGCGAACACCCGAAGACCAGACCACCCATATATGATAGCGGCTTTTGCGAACGCCTTGCGGACCTCTTCGCCTGGCGGCGCGACGTGCGGCGTTTCAAGACCGAACCTTTGCCGGCACCACTTATCGAAAGCCTTGTTAGAACGGCCGCGCTTGCGCCCTCGGTCGGCAACAGCCAGCCCTGGCGCTTTGTGAGCGTTGAGTCAGAGTCGG
>JBPYDY010000185.1:0-2238 GCA_051986155.1 Methylocella sp. | reverse complement strand
TGTGCTTTTGCGGATCCTCGGAGCCAAAGGCGGGACGCTCGACGACGCCAGCCTCATGACCAGGCGGCAGGCTCACCATTTGCAAAGAGAACCGTGCGCCCTCTTCGGCCACAGCGTCGCTCGACGCGCCGGCTTCGCCCATCCGCGTCGAAACTACAAACATCGATTCGAAGCGGGGCTGGGGGGGAAGACCCTCGATTCCAGATAAGCCCATCGACGCGCAGCCTGCGGTAAACATGAGGGCGCAAGCGCCAAACACAGAACCGACAAATGACGCAGCTTTCGGCCATCGTGCAAGAATGGCGTTGCCTGCCCGAGGCGGGCCGCTGCGCGCTATCTCCTTCCGGCTCATCGCTTACCCCGGCCACTCAAGAAAATCGAAAGGAATAGGAACACCCAAGCCTTGCCGAACGGTTGCCAACCCTGTCAAGTTGCAAGTGGCTTACCGGAAAGCGGCTTTCTCGACGCCAAACGTGACGGCATTGCGACCACCCTCCAAATAATTAAAGTTGCCGTATGAACCTTAAGCCTAAGCTATAGACCTTCATGTTTGTACCGGGCACAGAGCCTTGCTATTAAAAATCCTCATCACCGGTTTCGGGTCTTTTCCCGGCGCCCGCAGGAACCCGACGGCGGTCCTCATGGGCGCGCTCAGCCGCCTGCGTGCGCGATTGGAACTTTTCGGTATTGAACTTTCATGCGCCGTGCTGCCGGTTCAATATGCCAAGGTCGCGTCGATCCTCCAGTTCCTCGATGAAACAGAAAAGCCAGCCGCAATCGTGCATTTCGGCCTTGCCGCCCGGCGGAAATTCTTGAGCATCGAAACCCGGGCGCTCAACTGGCTGGACCTGATTGATTGCGATGCTTCCGGCGCGCGTGCATCTTGCCGCGCGATCATTCCAGGCGCGCCCTCAGCCTTGCGGGCAACTTTTCCAGCCCGCGAGATAGCGGCAGCGCTTTGCCGCGCGGGTTTAACCAGCCGCCTGTCCATCAACGCCGGCAATTATGTCTGCAACGAGACGCTTTACCTTTCGCTCGCGCGCTCGCAGGCCCGCGTGATCGGCTTTATTCATGTCCCGCGGCCGCGCCGCGCTGGCAGCAAGAGGAAACCAGTGCGCAGCGTCCGCCCGACGAGGGATGATCTCGTCCGCGCCGCGTGGATCGCGATCCTGCTCTGCGCACGCAAGCTGAGGCAAGTCTTGTGAGGGGGCATTCGCACACTTGACCACGCGCTTCTCCTGCTTTAGCTCGAGCTAATGGCCGAACCGGCTTTTTGGCTCCCGATCCTGCAGATCATCTGGATCGACCTTCTTTTGTCGGGAGACAACGCCCTCGTGATCGCGCTTGCTTGCCGTTCGCTCTCCGAGGAGCAACGCAGGCTCGGCATTCTTCTTGGCTCTTTCGCTGCGATCGCATCGCGCATCGCTTTTACCCTGGTGATTGCCGGACTGCTTGAGCTGCCTTTCGTCAAGACTGCCGGCGGCATTGTGCTGATGTGGATTGCCATTGGGCTTGCGAGCCCGGAAAAATTCGTAAAAGACTTCCCACCGGCCGGGAGTCTATGGTCAGCGGTCCGTATTATCGCCATGGCCGACCTCATCATGTCGCTCGATAACATGCTCGCAATCGCCGCTGTGGCAAAGGGCTCGATTCTTCTGATCTTTTTGGGCCTCGCCTTGACCATCCCGTTTCTCGTTTGCGGATCGGCGTTGGTCCTCGCGCTGCTCAACCGGCTGCCGATTCTCGTTTGGGCTGGTGCCATTCTGCTTGGATGGGTCGCAGGCGACCTGATCGGTTCCGACGCGGCGCTTCCCGCCTCTCTCGGTGCGCCCTTAGCGGCGTGGGGTGGCCTGGCGGGCGCGGGATTCGTCGCTATCTTTGCCTTGCTGCGCCGCTGGCGTCGACGCGCGGCAAGTGAGATGTGAGATTCCCTTGCGGTTTTCGCGCGGCGGTCGCTCTGGATTTAGAATAACGAGGACCGAAAATCTTCCCCCGCATACATCGGCCGGCGTCAAGCGAGTGAGATTGCACTTAGATTTTGTATCCTTCGACGGCGAGACGTGCCGACACCAGTGTCGCGAACTGGAGACGGGAATTGTCCTAACACAGATTAGTCTGACACACCCGCTTCCGAGCCCGAAAGCAATCACGGTTGCGTGAAAAAATTAGACTAGCTAGCTGTGAGCTTTCAGTAGGTTGTCCACTCGGTCCGTGCCGAGGAAACTGAGGTTGCGAAGC
>JBPYDY010000184.1:0-3522 GCA_051986155.1 Methylocella sp. | reverse complement strand
TCAATACCCACGCCAGCAATATACTGCGCACGGTCGACATTTGCACGCCGGAGCGGTTTGCCGCCATTGTGCCCGCGACGCCCGAGGACAGCACATGGGTCGTAGAGACCGGAAGGCCGAAACTGTCTGCAAGCGCGATCGTCCCCATCGCCGTGATTTCGGCGGCCGCGCCCTGTCCATATGTCAAATGCTCTTTACCGATCTTCTCGCCGACCGTCATCACGATGCGCTTCCAGCCGATCATCGTTCCGAGCCCAAGCGCAATCGCAACACAAGCTTTCACCCAATCCGGTATGAATTTGGTCGCGTTGTCGAGACTCTTTTTGTAGGCGCCAAGTGTTGCGATATCCTGTTTTGAAAGATCGTTCTCCTTGTCCTTTTGCAAGAATCGTATTGCCTCGGACACCAGATACATGTCGTTTCGCAGATTGCCAACCTGCGCAGGCGGGACCTTGCGTAACCCCCCGTCCGATTCGACTTGATTCGCGATGTTACGGATAAGTGCCGCCAGCGAAGGATAGGTGCCTTCATTCGATTGACGAGAAGTCACATAATTGGTGACGGCCGGACGGGGATCGCCGAGCACGTCATAACCCGCCGCCTTTGCTTCAACAACCTTGGACGCCGCGTGTGAGTTTTGCACGAAACTCGGCAAATCGCCCGCGGACGGCGTCCGGTTCAAGGCATAGGCTGTTGGCACTGTGCCGATCAATATCAGCATAATGAGGCCCATGCCTTTCTGCCCGTCGTTCGAGCCATGAGCGTAGGATACGCCGGCAGACGTCATGATAAGCAGCCCGCGAATCCACCAGGGCGGAGCAGACTCGCCCTTAGGCGCGGTATAGAGTTCTGGCTTACGGATCACGAGCTTCATGAGAAGAAGGAGGAGGGCAGCGCAAATGAAGCCGATGATCGGCGAGAGCAGCAAGGCATAGCCTACCTCAATCGCCTTGCTCCAATCGACGCCTGACGTTCCATCGCGCCCGAGCATAAGCGCGTTGGCGATGCCAACTCCAATGATCGAGCCGATTAGGGTGTGCGAACTCGATGCCGGGAGGCCTAGCCACCATGTGCCGAGATTCCACATGATCGCAGCAAAAAGCATCGCAAAGATCATCGCAAATCCGGCTTCGGAGCCGACCTGAAGAATCAACTCGACAGGCAGCAAGGACACAATCGAGAAGGCGACCAGTCCGGTCGAGAGCAGAACCCCGAAAAAATTGAAGAATCCGGACCATACCACGGCAACGGGCGCTGGAAGCGAATGGGTGTAAATGACCGTCGCAACTGCATTGGCGGTATCGTGAAAGCCGTTGACGAATTCGAACCCGAGCGCGATCAGCAAAGCGACGCCGAGCAAAAGGAATGGCAAAAGGCTGGTGATCGGAGTTTCAGACGCGCGGACATCCTCGTAAATGCTGTATGCCGCGTAAGACAATCCTAAAGCGAGGACGGCGAAGAACACGAGAACCGTCCGGATCCCCATCGCGTGATCGAGGGCCGGCCGCGGGCTTTCGGTTTTGATCTCAGCAACATCCCTCGAGGTAGTAGCCGTCATCGGTACGCCTCCTTGCGCGCCCGCAACAGTTAGGGGTCTCCTATGAAGGATATGTGACATGGGGAGCCAGGCTCGGTTTTGCGGCAATCGAGGGTCGCATCCATTTGCTGGAATTGCATATCGGCCGCGGCGGCGGATGTCCGTGCTCGAATATCGGCGGCAGCCGCGGGTCCCATGCCCGAAAGCTTTCGGTTAACTTGCAAGGTTACAGTTTTGCCGGTACGGGTAGCGGCAAGTCCGGTCACTGGCCGCCGATGGAGGTATCGGCGGGCGCACATTCACGGTCGGGCGCTTCACGCACGCCGTTGCTAGCCGCGGATCTAACGGAATGCAACTAGGAAGCGCGATTTTGCTTGGTGGCTTGGTTGATCTTAGGGGATGAGAGCCTAAACGGATGCGGCGGCGGCCAGCCAAGTACGCGCAATTTCCGTACACGCATGTGAGGAGTCCGATGGAAGATTTGGTTGCCCGCATTGCAGCCGAGGCCGGCGTCGAACCCGAAACCGCTGAGAGGGCGGTAGGGATGGTTCTCGCCTTCCTTCACAACGAGGGACCGCAAACGGATGTCGCCGCTTTATTCGCGGCTATACCGGGCGCTGCAGAAGCGGCGGCCGCGGGAGCTGGCGGCGAGGTGTCCGGTGCGTCCGGACTCATGGGCCTCGCGGGCCGGCTGACGAGCCTCGGCCTCGGCATGGGGCAGATGCAAACCATCGGACGGCAAGTTTTTGCATACGCGCGCGAGAAAGCAGGCGATGAGGCAGTCGGCCAAGTCGTCGCGGCAATTCCCGGACTTAGCCAGTTCGTTTAGCTGGTAAGAGCGGGCCGCGGTGTTTCGCTGGAACCGCCGCTCGAGACTTGCGTGCCTCAGTGAGATGGGGCCAGCGCGTCATCGCACCAAGATTGCAGCGACAATTGTATGAACTGCCAGCTTGACGGATCTATTCAGCTCCGGGTAAGCCTCCCGGTGAAATTGTTGCCAAGATGTTAAAAGAGCCGCGGCCATAGTCGATTATCCTGAGAAACATTGTCAAGGGTGGTACGGTAGATTTTGTCATGGGCGAACAATCACGCTTTCCGCGGCGATGCGAGCACCAATTTGGAGAACGAAAAAAATGGGTGAACTCATTGCGTTCAAGCCAGCCAGACGCGGCGCGCGAAGGGCCGCTCCTGGTGGGCCCGGCACGGTGGTGTTTTTCACCGGCGTACGGCAACAACGGCTAGAAAATCACGAATTTGCCGCAGCAAAAGCTGTCGCGGGCCGCCGCGCAAGCAAGGTCGCGGTGCGGCGGCCCGGAAAGCGCAAAGAGAAGGCGGGCGCCGGCCCAAAGGCTTAAGGATCTCAATGCAATGAGCTCCTTAAGCCAAAAAGTTTCGGCTGCAGCCGATTCGGTGGCGGGCGTTCAATCCTGAGCGATTCGCTCGACGCTGCAGGTCACCGACTTGGCTCGCTCCTGCGCGTCGGCCCTTTCGCCTGGCAAGACGGCGAGAGCGCCGATTAACACGAATCCCCGGCCTTCGGGCGCAAGCAGCCTCAGGTCCTGAGAGGGGTTTTCTTCGTCGTCTTCAGCTTCGACAGTTTCGAGCTGTCCGGCGGTCAACACGATGACGTCCATTCGCCCTTTGTTGGCCGCAAGGTCCGTCATCGAGTAAAAAAGCTTGCCGGACGGCGTGTGAAACGAAAACGCAAGAAGCCGGTCGCCTTCGACATTTGCATGCACGCGCAACGCGCCTTGCGACAGATCATAAGGGCAAATGGCATTCACCATTGCCGGATCGGCAAAGGGAATGAGCTGTTTACCGGGCTCGGCGGGCGGCAAAATGGTCAGCTGCCCCGGTTTCGCCATCTCCGAAATCCATGCGTAGGTGTCCACTCCGAGGAATCCCGGCAGCGCGAAGATGACGATGATATGTGTCACGCCCGCAACGGCCAGCACGGCGAGGAGCCATATGAGCATCCCGAGCAG
>JBPYDY010000183.1:0-5671 GCA_051986155.1 Methylocella sp. | reverse complement strand
GCGTCTCCATCGTAGGTCTCATACGTTGTCTTTCGAAATTCGAATTTTTGACTACGAACTGTATGGCGATATTTCTTTTTTTACTTCGTTTGGCCAGTCATCGTAACGATCGAACTCGGAAGGATCGTACCCGGCAATCAAAAGTGCAATTTGGTAAACGTTCAACTCGTCAGCTAGCTTCCAGCGTTCCATTCGATCCATTGGGCTTGCACACATTCGGTTGCAAATGATTCCGCCCGAATCGTCAACAAATACTCGTTGATGTCCAGCCTCATCCAATAGCTATGCACCCAATTTAGTATTCGCGCTTCGAAGAACTGGAAGGCGGAGCTGATTGGATTTAATACGGTTACACGGACGTCTCGCCCGCGCCGTCGGTGGAAGCCAAACCGGCTAGCCTGGTAGAATGTTGGTATATTTGTTGGTATAACAATTTCGTGATTTAAAAAATATGTGTAATTTCAGTGTCGTACACGGCGAATGCGATTCCTCTCCTGTACCAAATTTACGCCGAGATCCTCCCGCATAGCCCGGCGTACCTTACAATACCATTGAAATTTCGGCATTTACTGTCTTGGGTTCGTCTGACCTCCCTGACATCGCGTTAAAATGTTGGTCTTAGCGGGCACTGGCCGGCCGCGAGCCAACAAAAGCGCCGCGAGAAGGCCAACTGGCGGATAGCCGAGGCCAACACATTTGGGGCCATAGCCGGCGAGCTTATTGAGAAAGACACCGCGAGCGGAAAGCTCACGTCACGATTGAAAAAGCAGAATGGCTTTTAGGCAAAGCCTGCCTTTGACACGCGCCCAATCGGCGAGATCATATCCGATCACGTTTTGGCCGCTATCCGCCGGTTGAACCGCTCGGCAAGCATAAACCGCCATCCGCTTGCGGGACAGGATCGGCGAAGTATTCAGATATGCTAATATCGGGCTCGAAATGGATCCTATCGGCGGAAAGCGCGGCACTGCTTGCCGAACTGCCGGTAAACGGCGTCACCAAATGCAGTCATTTTTTTAAGCTTAAGCTCTGCAGTTTTGAGCCTGCCCCCCCTCCATCCGGTGCAATCTCAAAGGCATAGGCCGGGCTTAGCGAATCGATCAGATAGTTAAACGTTCTCCCGCCATTGCCCTCGGCGTCGGTGCGAAGGGCTCCAAGTTGCCGCCCGCATTTCAGGAATACGCGGTAGGTGGTGTCGGGCGAGACGCCGGCAAGCTTTACGCCCGCGGTCTTCGAATTTTCTGTGGACTGAAAGACGGTGACAGAGCCGCCGACGGGAGCCTGCCCGGCATCGCTGACATTGTCGTTGCTGCAGCTCTCCGAATCCTGACGCACCAAAGCGACGGTCAGCGCCGTCTCGGTCGATAGCGGAAGCTGGACCGGACAGGCGGTGCCGTCCCGGGCAGAGATTGTATAAGAATAGCTCTTATCGCCGTGCCCGGAATGCAGGACGCTCCCAACCGCCGTGCCGGAAGCCGGAGCGGCCGAGGTAAAATCGGCGGTGGCGTCATACCAGCAGGTCAGCGGCACATTTTCGGCAATTGCCGGAAAGCCGCTTAAGGTGAATAGCGTCAACGCGAAAGAAATCTTGCAACTGGTTTTCATCGCGAGCCGGCTTTCCTTGAGTGTTTCCCCTAGCCGGGTTGAACCTCTTTGCGTGGGAAAATGCAACTGGCTTGCAAAAAATATGTCACAATTTGTGGCGCGCCGCAAAATTGGCCGGACCGCCAACCGAGGGAAACTTGGCGGCCGGCACCGATGCGGGCAAACATTCGCGGCGACAACAATTTTGCCCTAATGAGACATCGCCGATGGCCGATCCGCCAAAAACTTTCCACTTCCCGCACCGGCATCTGCTCGGGATTGAGGGTCTTTCCGCCAATGACATAAAGCTTCTGATCGATCTTGCGGAAGAAGCGATCGAAGTCTCGCGGCAGGTCGAAAAGAAACGCGCGACTTTGCGTGGACGGACCTTGATCAACCTCTTTTTCGAGGCCTCGACGAGGACACAGTCCTCGTTCGAGCTCGCCGGCAAACGGCTCGGCGCCGACGTCATGACCATGCCGGTTGCCTCATCGAGCATCAAAAAGGGCGAAACCCTGATCGATACTGCAATCACGCTCAACGCCATGCGCCCGGACATCATCGTCGTGCGCCACGCAAGCGCTGGCGCGGTCCATCTGTTGGCGAAAAAGGTCGATTGCGCGGTCGTCAACGCCGGCGACGGCACCCACGAACATCCAACCCAGGCGCTGCTCGATGCGCTGACGATCAGGCGCAACAAGGGAAGGATCGAGGGGCTCACGGTCGCAATCTGCGGCGATATTTTGCATTCGCGGGTGGCGCGCTCCAACATCTTATCGCTTTCGGCGCTAGGCGCACTTGTCCGTGTGGTTGCGCCATCGACCCTGCTGCCTTCGGGAATCGAAAGGCTGGGGGTCGAAGTTTTCCGCGACATGCGCGCCGGGCTCAAAGGCGCGGACATCGTGATGATGCTGCGCCTGCAGCGCGAGCGGATGCAGGGCGGCTATATCCCCTCGGCCAAGGAATATTTTCGGTTTTTTGGCCTCGACGAAGAGAAGCTAAAATATGCCAAGCCCGATGCACTCGTCATGCACCCCGGGCCGATGAACCGCGGAGTAGAAATCGATTCAACCGTCGCCGACGGCCAAAGAAGCCTCGTGCGCGAGCAGGTCGAGATGGGGGTTGCGGTCAGAATCGCGGTGCTGGAAGCCCTGGCTCAGCACCTGCCAAACGATTAGGGGCCTAGCGTTCATGCCACACCTCACCTCCGCCATCGCCCACCGGCCACTTGCCCTTGTCAACGCGCGGCTGATCGACCCGGCGCAAGCGAAGGAGACTTTTGGCGGGGTGCTCGCCATCGACGGCGTGATCAGCGATGTTGGCGCTTCGGTCACGCGCGGCAATCTACCATCGCATGCAGAGATCGTCGATTGCGGCGGCGATTGCGTGTCGCCGGGTCTCATCGATATGCGGGCGTTTATTGGCGAGCCCGGCGCCGAGCATCGCGAGACGATTGCGACAGCGACCGCCGCCGCCGCGGCGGGCGGCGTCACCACGATTCTTGCCCGGCCCGACACCAATCCTCCGGTCGATGAACCTGCGGTCGTCGATTTTCTCCTTCGCCGCGCGCGCGATACCGGCCGGGTGCGGGTGCTGCCGTCTGCGGCCCTCAGCGTCGGTCTCAAGGGGACCGAAATTGCTGAGATCGGCCTGTTGCAACTCGCGGGCGCGGTCGCTTTCAGCGACGGTTCAAAGTCCATCCGCAACGCCCGGCTCCTGCGCCGAATCATGGAATATGCACGCGATTTTGATGCGCTCGTCATTCACTGTGCCGAGGACTTCGACCTTGCAAGCGAGGGGGTAATGAACGAGGGCGAATTCGCGTCGCGTCTTGGGCTTGCGGGCATTCCACGCGAAGCCGAAGCGATAGTGCTCGACCGCGATATCCGCCTCGTCAACCTCACCCGGGCGCGCTATCACGCCGCGCTTGTGACGACGTCGCTCTCGCTTGAGATTATCGCCAAGGCGAAAAAAGCAGGCCTGCCCGTGACCTGCGCCACCTCGATCAACCACGTCACCTTGAATGAAAACGACATCGGCGACTATCGTACCTTTCTCAAACTCGCGCCGCCGCTGCGGCACGAGGATGACCGGCGTGCCCTTGTTGCGGCATTGGCTTCGGGTCTCGTCGACGTGATCGTATCGGACCATAATCCGCAAGATGTCGAAACCAAGCGCCTGCCTTTCGCCGAGGCGGAAGTCGGCGCGATCGGCCTTGAAACCATGCTTGCGGCAGGTCTGCGCCTTGTTCATTCCGGTGACATCTCTCTTCCGCGCCTGCTCGCCGCGATGACCATCCGTCCGGCCAAGATTCTCGGGCTGCGGCAGGGACGGCTTGAATCCGGTGCACCGGCAGATCTCATCCGTTTCGATCCCGATGCGCCCTTTGTCATCGACCCCTCCGCTCTCCATTCGCGTTGTAAGAATACCCCTTTTGACGAGGCCCGCATGGAGGGCAAGGTCAAGCTCACCGTGGTCGCGGGTGAGGTCGTCTTCGGGGCGGCGTAACAAATGTTTCCCGATCCCAATTGCCCCGATCCGGATCCGGCCGCGGAAAAATATCTTTCGGCAGTGACGGCCCGAAGAGGCCAAAGGACGTTGCCGCGCCGCGCCATCGGTACATTGCCCAGGATCGGCTTGCAAAGGACCGCCATCTGACTATCCCGGCGAGTCGCCACCGCGCCAGCAAAAAGCGTCTCATCTTGAGCGGACGCCCGTCTCGATTGTATTGCAGACGGAATTATGACCTATACCATGCGCGCGACTGCGGCAGGCGGGCTGCGCGTCGCGGCTCACCGCTGGCATTAGCCCATGTTGCGGGCTTCAGCTTTTGAGCGGCTGGGTGGGCGAATTCAATGATGGCGGCACGGATGAAAATCTTAGCAGGAAACTCGAACCGGGCACTGACCGAAGCGATCGCGGCTTACCTCGGTTTGCCTTTGACCAAAGCCCAAGTTCGCCGCTTCGCCGACATGGAGGTTTTTGTCGAAATTCTCGAAAATGTGCGCGGCCAGGACACTTTCATCATTCAGTCGACTTCCTATCCGGCAAACGATCATTTGATGGAGGCTCTTATCATGAGCGACGCATTGCGGCGTGCGTCTGCGCGGCGCATTACCGTGGTCATGCCCTACTTTGGCTATGCGCGGCAGGACCGTAAAGCCGGTCCGCGCACGCCGATCTCGGCCAAGCTCGTCGCCAATCTTATCACAAGGGCCGGCGCGGACCGGGTGCTAACGGTGGATCTCCATGCCGGCCAAATTCAGGGCTTCTTCGATATACCGACCGATAACCTCTATGCCGCGCCGGTCATGGTTCGGGACATCAGGAAACGGCTGGAGCTTGGCAATCTGATGGTCGTCTCGCCCGATGTCGGCGGCGTCGTGCGGGCCCGCGCCTTAGCGAAACGCATCGATGCGCCGCTTGCGATCGTCGACAAGCGCCGCGACCGGGCTGGCGACTCGGAGGTCATGCACATTATCGGCGAAGTTGCAGGCAAGAGCTGCGTACTTGTCGATGACATTGTCGATTCGGGCGGCACGTTGTGTAATGCCGCCGATGCATTGCTGCGGCAAGGCGCGCATGAGGTCTATGCCTACATCACCCATGGGGTGCTCTCAGGCGGGGCGGTCGCGCGCATTGCCGCCTCCCAGCTCAAGGAAATGGTGATCACCGACACGATCCAAGAAACCGAAGCGGTCCGCGTTTCCAGCAATATAAGGGTCGTTTCAATTGCTCCCTTAATAGGCGAGGCAATCGCGCGGATCGCGAAGGAAGAAAGCGTCTCCAGTCTTTTTGACTGAGCCTAAAATTGGCACGGTGCATGCTTCGGTGAAATTGTCTTTAAATTCATCGGCCAAACTTTCTACCGCCCAAGTTAGGGATTTCTGTAGGTTGGCTATGGCCGCAAAGGCACGCATCGAGGTACATTCATGTCCGACGCCTATGTCATCGAAATTTCTGGCTTCACCGCGGGAATCGTCACCCGGGACACAGAGGACAGCGGCTTTAATTTCTTTTCCGCGGCCCCTCGCTTCAACCCGATGGAGGGCCGCCATTTTGCCGATCCTTTGGCAGCCGAGCGCGC
>JBPYDY010000182.1:0-2572 GCA_051986155.1 Methylocella sp. | reverse complement strand
GCAGGGAGGTGTGGATTCGGGCGAGCTACAATCCGATCCTGGATATGAAGCCGACGTCGCGCTGCGCGCGCTTGAACTCGGTGCGGTCGATTATGTCGCCAAACCCCGCGTCGATATCCAAAACGGTATTTGCGAGCTTGGCGGAGAATTGATCGCCAAGGTCAAAGCCGCCGCCGCCCGGATTTCCACGCCCCGCCGCGACGACACTCATTCCACACCAATTGTCTTCGATCAAAAGTTGTCGACCGCGGGCAGAATCGTAGCGATTGGCGCCTCCAGGGGCGGCGTCGAGGCGCAGAAGCTTCTGGGGGCTTGCCGGCCACCATTCCGGCGATATTGATAACCCAACATATGCCGCAAGGGTTTACCGCCTCCTTCGCCAAGCGGCTCGATGGCCGCTGCGCCATGTCCGTGAGCGAGGCTGTTGATGGCATGCGCGTCTTACCAGGCCATGCCTTCATTGCGCCGGGAAACCTTCATCTCGAACTCGTGCGATCCGGAGCACATTATTTTTGCCGTCTAAACGACCGCCCGCGCGTATCGGGGCATAAGCCTTCCGTCGACGTGCTGTTCACCTCATGTGCCGCTGCCGCTGGCAGGAACGGCATGGGTGTCATCCTGACCGGCATGGGCAGCGACGGGGCTGCGGGCCTGCTAAAAATGCGGCAGGCTGGCGCCCGCACGCTGGGGCAAGATGAGTCGAGTTGCCTTATCTACGGCATGCCAAAAGCCGCTAAGCTTTTAGGGGCGGTCGAGGCGGAATTCCCAATTTCGCGGATTGCGAAAGAGATCATGTCGTGAATGAGCCGGTTAAATCTTGATAACCGCCGGCGGCCGCGCAATAGTCACCCGTCTATCAGTGAAGAGGAGAAGGCCATGCGTTCTGTCGTCTTGATCGTTTTGCTGGCTGCCGCCCCGGCATTGGCTCAATATGCCGAGCAATGGCCAGGCGGCGCGGCGCCTGCGCTCGGTGGCTGCAACCTGACGTCGGGCTATCCCGATTGCCGTTTGGACCGCGTTTATGAGGGCAGAAGCGTTGGGATTTTGCCGCGGCCCGTGCCAAATGCCACGATGCACTTGTATCCCGCCGACGTGCCGTATCATCGAGTCGATCTGTGGTGATCCGCCTTCTCTGCGGGCTCAACCCAAGCAAGGCCATCCGTCCGCGAAGCCGTTTCCCCTGTTCCGCAAGGCTTTTCGCGGACGGGGCGGGAGGCCGCCGGCGCCACACGTTGGCAACGTAGCCAAAGCTTTAGCTGGTCCAGTGATCAAGCTGTGGCGCGGCGAATCCCATCGCTCAATCTGCAGCGGCTGCCGTCGCGAACAGCCTGTCCCTGAAGCTCGGGCGATTGCAAAAACCTAGGCCAGGGTTCATGAATTGCCTGCTCGCCGCCGTCCCGAAGCGCAAAACATGACCCATCTGGAACCAGCCCAGTTCATCCGCCACGATTGGACGGTCGATGAAATTTTAGCAATTCACGACTTGGGCCTCCTCGAACTGATCGCGGAGGCAAACCGCGTTCACCGCTTCTTTCACGCCGTGAGCGACATCCAGAAGGCGAGCCTTCTCAGTATCAAGACCGGTGGCTGCCCCGAGGATTGCGCCTATTGCCCGCAGTCGGCGCATTACCGCGAGGTGCATCTTGACAAGGCCCATATGATGGAAACGGACGCCGTGCTCGGCGCCGCAGCCAAGGCGAAAGCCGAGGGAGCAGACCGTTTCTGCATGGGTGCGGCCTGGCGCAATGTGCGCGATGGCAAAGTTTTTGATCGGGTTCTTGACATGGTGCGCGGCGTCCACGCCCTTGGAATGGAAGCCTGTGTGACACTTGGGATGCTCGACGCCTCCCAAGCGGCGCGGCTCAAGGAGGCGGGGCTCACCGCCTACAATCATAATCTCGACACGAGCCCGGAATTCTACCCCAACATCGTCTCGACGAGGACCTATGAGGACAGGCTCAAGACCTTGCAGGCCGTGCGCTCTGCGAAGCTGCAGATGTGTTGCGGCGGCATCATCGGCATGGGCGAATCGGTCAGGGATAGGGCATCCCTGCTGCGGGTTTTGGCCGCATTCGACCCGCACCCCGAAAGCGTGCCGATCAACGCTCTGGTTCCGGTCGAAGGCACGCCGCTTGGCCGCAGAGAGAAGGTCGATGCGATCGATTTTGTGCGGATGATCGCAACGGCGCGGATCGTCCTTCCCGCGGCAAAGGTCCGCCTTTCCGCCGGCCGGTCACAGCTCAGCCGCGAGGCGCAGATCCTGTGCATGGCCGCGGGCGCCAATTCGGTCTTTTATGGCGAGACCTTGTTGACGACTCCCAATGTCGCGGCATGCGACGACGATGGCTTGTTCGCGGCACTCGCGCCAATCGAACGCAGCCCAACTTTGCAATCATGAACGAAGAGGTTTTTGTTTGCGGATGAACATGCGTGCCGCTGGACTGGGCGCCGGAATCTTGGCCCTTTGCGTCGCAGCCGCTCTGATCGCTTGGCCAAGGCGCGCACCACCGCAACCGGCGCGCAGCTTTGAGCGAGAAACAGTCCAAAAGACTCTCAAAAACATCAAACTTCC
>JBPYDY010000181.1:0-2149 GCA_051986155.1 Methylocella sp. | reverse complement strand
CGAAAGAGCGAACCAAGAACGGCATGGAGCATATTGTGCCGCTGCCCGATGCCGCCCTTTCCATTCTTCAGGGCATCATGAGGCGCGGTGACCGCGATTATGTTTTCGGCATTGCGCGAGATGGCGGCTTTTCCGGCTGGTCGAAATCCAAGATCGCGCTTGATAAGGCAGTGGCCCTCAAAGAGGACTGGCGGCTGCACGATCTGCGGCGCACCGTGCGCACCGGCTTGGGCAAACTTGGCGTTCAGCCACACGTTGCCGAAGCGGTATTAAACCACTTGCCACCGAAGCTGATCCGCACCTACGACCGCAGCACCTATGCGGCGGAGAAACGAGATGCGCTCGATAAATGGGCGACGCATCTCAGGGTCGCGATCGGGCAGGCAACCGGGGCCAATGTAACGGCCCTTAAGGCCGCTTCTTCTCAGCGTCGGCCTCAATCATCGACTGATATAGCTCGCTAGACTTCTATCTTCTTCAGCCGCCCGCCTCTCGGCCAGCGCCCGCACGCCGCTTCCCGCCGCCCTGGTCTGTCGAGGAACTTGCCGAAACCTTCTGCATCACTGACGCCAACGGCCAAGCGCTCGGGTTTTTCTATTTCGACGACGAGCCATCCCGGCGAGCGGTCAACAAGCGCCTGACTAAGGACGAAGCGCGGCGCATGGCGGTCAATTTCGCCAAGCTGCCGGAGCTATTGCGCAAGGATTGATTGGGCGCACAGCAAAGCCGCCGGAAAGGATCTAAAAACCGGCGGCCTTGCCTTAGCGCCCCAAACAATGCCTTGCGCACTCGTCCTTGGGAGAACCGGCATCGTCGGGGCTGTCGAACCGGCGGTGATTGCGCCGTTTCCGCCAGTGCGACCCAGCAAAGTATACGCCCGCGGGCGTTTGCCTTTCCAGCCTAGGGTAGTCCTCGCGGGATGAGGTACCGCGACCGGCGTACATCCGGCCAGAGCGCGACCCCTCTGCCAGCGGGGACGAGGGACGCCGACAGAAATGATTTAACGAGTGGGCGCGCAGACCGCATAACGCCCGCCTGCGCGCCACCGTTTGAGCGGGGTGAAAGCGAAAAGCCCGCCACAAACTCAGAAATAGGTGCGGACGGCCAAAGGGGGCAAGCCGTCCGCCTGCCGGGGAGGTAAGACCCGGCTACGCTGCAGCGTGAGCGCCGCGCAGCGATTTCAGACTTTTTTCTGGGATAATCGATGCGGCTTTGTCAGGAGTATCGCCAATCGAAAAACACCAACTGAGCAAGATCGATTTCGAGAGTATCGACAATGCGTTCTAGCAATTCGGTCACGATCAGGTCACAATCATTGTGCATTAACCGTGTGTCAGTAATGGTCTTCTTTAGCGGCTCCGGGAAACGGGGCCGCTTTTTTTGCTCAACTAGCGCGGGCTGGCAGTCGCTTGCCGTCTTGTTGGTGAAGGGGGCCGGCGAATAACCGGCCCACGTCATATACACAGCATTTATCAGGTTGGGCAGGTGTCCAATCCTGTGCAAAATGCCATCGTAAAGGAAGCCGCAGGCCCCTCCCACAATTTGCTTCCGGCAAGCTCTAAGGCAGCATCCGGCACTTCGTCGCCGTGCAAAACCTCTTCGTCATAAAGCGTGGTGGCCAGCTCGCTCATTGTGTTGATCCTCTCTTACACGAGTTAATTTGACACACGCCCAAAGTTTGACGCCCCTCGCTGGTATTGACAATGGGAACACGGTTTTTTGATGGGGCGCTTGGCCAGCACTCAGCCACCCGCCGCTATCGCGCAGCGTGAGCAAAGAAGCGCTGCACCAATCTCAGACTTTTTTCCAAGACTTGGGATAATGGATCGGGGCACCAAAGCCGCGGGGTGGAGCATTGTTGCCACGCAGGACTTTGCGGAATCTCTTCGTCAGCAGACCGGCAATCTGTTTATGATTATCGCCTTCAAGTTTCTACTTATACTCTTTGCCTTCATCATCGCGGACGGGCTCACCGGAGCGGTTAGTAAGCACGACCGATCCATCGTCGATGACATAATTGCCTTCGACCACTCTTCCATCAAAAGTGCCCTTCGGCGGTTCGATTTGTACAAACACAGTCAGAATTTCGGCCAATGATCTTCTCCTAATAGTACAAGCCTTGATAGCGTTCGCGTAAATCCAGATTGAA
>JBPYDY010000180.1:0-2462 GCA_051986155.1 Methylocella sp. | reverse complement strand
GAGCAGTCCGATCACTGTCCACAAAACGAACTCTATACCCAGCGACGCGATCCTGAAACGCCAGAGCACAACTGCTGGAAACTGGTCCGGAACCTCATTGATGCTGGGAAGCAGCAGTTGAGCAACGGCGACAATGACGATGAATGCGGCCGCGCCAATGAGCGCCGCATTCCAACTGCCGAAGCGACCGATGAGGCGGCGGCGAATCGTCATCGCGGCGATCACTGCGGTTATCGAGATCAAGATCATTAAGAAATACACCTCGGTGCGATAGCCGATCGTCTCCGGCTCTCCCACAGCCGGTGGGTTGGGGGGATATTTCAAGGCGGGAACGACTACAATGGCAATGAAGCCGGCGCAGGCGAGCAGCGCGGCGGTGGCACGCGGGCTCAAACGTCCGACACGACCGTGGGCAAACGCGAAGACCAGTGCAAATAACCCGCCGAGTGCAGTGCCGTAAACCACGACCCCGGTGAACAGACCTATGCTGCTTTGCACGGCACGGCTGACTAACTCCGTTTCAGGAGCTTCACCCTTGGCCGGATTCATTTGGCTTTCAAAAGCGATGGCGCGATCGATTTGAGGCTCGCCAATTAGCTTGGCGAAACCGAACGCGAGCACTCCGGCGACAAAGCCGCATGAGCAGAGTTCTAACCATATGCGTGCTCCCCAACTTAGTGGCAGGGGAAGGCGAGCAGATGGCGTCCGTCGTGCACGAACTCGTGCACGTACATACCCGGGATGATCGATGTGGCGCCTTCGTCGACGCCGATGAAGTAAATCGCCAGAAGCAGTACTCCCGCGAACATCACCCACGGGAACAACTCGCGAACTGGAATGAAAACCGGCTGGGATACAGGACGAAGAGCCGTGTCGGCCATTATTATTCTCCTTGGGATTACGCGTCCCGATCAAGAGCTGTTGGTGTGACGAAGGAAGGTCTGACTCTCGACCGGCATGCCAAATTCGCACGAGTCGATTACAGTGGCGCGACCGCGCCGGATTTTCACCGGCTTCTTCACTTCGCCTAATTTTTTGATTCATATCGAAGGACAATTGTACTGTCAAGCTAGCCGACACCAACACGCGGTAAAGCGAAAGCCTCCGTTGCAAAGCCCCGTTGCCATGACTGCCGCTCATGGCGGCGCATGGTCGCGTTGGAGCCATCGCGAAGGCGTTTACCTCGCGACGCACGGGTTACTGACGTTCCCTTTTGGCTATTCGAAGGGTGGCAATCCTTGGAATGCCGGCAATCATAGCCGCGTTGTCCGCTCGAATTGACTTCGCGTAGGCTTTGCCGCGCCCTGATTAGACCGCAAATACGTGCGCAAATTCGCGTTTCACGTTATCGTCGGATGACCAGCCGTGATCGCGTCAAAAGACGAAAGGCCTGCCCATGCATCTGCGCCTTGCTTTCTTTGCCTCCGCTTTGGTTCTATTGAGCCTCACGGCGGCCTGCTTTGCGCAGGATAAGGGTACGCTTGAACCGGTGGCGCTTCCGCCGCTGGCGCATCCGGAAAGCCCGTCGACTCCGGCAAAGCAATTGTTTGGCCGGGAGATTGTTCCCGCCAATTTGGCGGCCCGGACGATCGGGTTTTATTCGCGCGGCTGCCTCGCTGGGGGGCAAGCGCTGCCTGTCAACGGCCCGGCGTGGCAGGTGATGCGGCTGTCGCGGAACCGCAATTGGGGTCATCCCGCCTTGATTGCTTTCCTTGAGCGGTTCGCGCAAAAAGTGCCGAAGGTTAGCCATTGGCCAGGAATCCTCGTAGGCGATATGTCGCAGCCGCGCGGCGGGCCTATGCTCACGGGCCACGCCTCGCATCAGATCGGGCTTGAAGCGGACATCTGGCTCACTCCCATGCCCAACCACGAACTCTCGCGGTTCGACCGCGAGGAGATGTCCGCCATGAATGTGGTGCGGGAAGACCGGCTCGATGTCGACCCCTCGCGATGGACGCCGGACCATCTCGCGGTCATCCGCGCCGCGGCGGAAGATCACGCCGTGCAGCGAATTTTCGTCAATGCGGCGATCAAAAAAGCCCTATGCCGGGAGGCCACGGGCGATAGGAGTTGGCTCACCAAGGTGCGCCCCTATTTCGGGCATGATTATCATTTTCATGTCCGCCTTTTCTGCCCGAGAGGCGAGCCCGCCTGCCGCGGCCAGGACCCCGCGCCGCCTGGCGACGGCTGCGATGCGGCCTCGCTTGGCTGGTGGTTTAGAGACGCGATCCTCCATCCCAAGCCTGGGCCAGCCAAGCCAACGCCCCCCTTGACGATGGCGCAATTGCCTCCGGAGTGCGAGCAGGTTCTCAAGGCGCCGTGAGTTGCATCGCAGGGCCCGGGCTCGGCCGGGAGCACGGCGCCGGATAGGCAAGCTCAGAGTTGACCGTCGCCGTGGGCCTCGTCCGCCTCGGCTGGATTCACTTTCACGTGATGGAGCTTGGTCTTATGATGGGCGCTGA
>JBPYDY010000179.1:0-3790 GCA_051986155.1 Methylocella sp. | reverse complement strand
CGGCGTGATCGTCGCATTGCCGCGCGCGCTGAGCGCCTTAATATCTTGCCGCAACAGGCGATAGCGAATCGAACTTATAGTTCAAGCCAAGCCGGACGATATGATACATGGTGCGGGTGCCGAACGAGACCGTGATTCTGTCTCCGGGAGAAAAAAGCGTCCGCCTCGCATCGATGAATTCATAGAGATATTCGGTTTTGACCGTGAAATGGGAGTCGATGGCATATTCGACGCCCATGCCGCCGTTGCCGACATGGGGAAATACGCCCGACCGGACCGCGGTGCTTTCCGCCGAGCTAAGGAAGCCGGGTGTTGCAAAATTGTAAGCGGTTTCAATGACCCCGAAAGTGAAACCGGCCGTTAGATATGGCAGGAAGCGACCCCAGGCGTAGCCAAGGCGCAGCCGTCCCGTTCCGAAATCATCGACTCTTGAACCAAAGGTCGCAGAAAAGGGCTTTCCAGAGAGCAGTGCACCGTTGACGCTCGTCTGGCCGGTGATGCCTGCCGCGCTGTCGTCAACTTCGATCGAGGCCACGATGTGCAAGAACGGAAGCACGTAGTACAACGGCAGCTCGTAATTGAACCCAACCTGGAGGCCGCCAAGAGGCCCCAACGACGTGATCCCGGCAGAGCCTTGCACAAAATCTCTTGGCCCTGGGGTTTTCAAAGCATAGTTAAAGCTAAAGTGGTCTATCCCCCCGCCAACATTAAAACCTGCATAAACCCCATTCCAGGAAAATTCGCTGGCCGGCGGCGGTTGATATTCCGCGGGCGCAGGATTGGCAGACAGATCCGCCCCGCACGCCGTATTGGAACCCGGCCCGAGAATCACAACGAGGCAGAAGCAGAAAAAAAATATTACGATCCACCGGCCTAAAAGGAACGCTCTCCCGGGAAGCCCCAAATTCTCGGTTTTGCTCAATGCGCGCGCTCCATTGCCGAGGCCATGCCTGCAACTAAAGCCACCGTTTGCTGCTTGGCAAGTTCCGCCGCGGCCACACCGCCGAAAAACAAACCGGCCGTTGCAAAATGGCCACGGGCATAGCCGTGGCGCTCCTCGAATGCCTCGGAAATCCCTCTGTGACTTCACGCGATTACGTTGTGCACCGGCAGTTGCAGGCTTTCCTTTTCCTGTGGATCGGGCAAGGCAGCGCTCAAAACTATCCTTCGCTTCGAGCTACGCTCGTCGGCATGAACGAATCGCCACCTTTTGGCCGCGCCTTTCTTGGCGTGGAGCGCTCGGCTCTGGGCAGGCCATGGCGCAAAAGGCTGGATCATGCGGGCGAGGCTATGGCGCTCGCGATTGCGCAACTCCATGGTGCCGGAGATCTCCTGTCAGCTGTGCTTGCGGGGCGCGGCGTCACCGCAGACCGCGCGCAGGATTACCTTGAGCCATCGCTGCGGAAGCTTTTGCCGGATCCCTATTGCCTGCAGGATATGGAGGCTGCAGCCGCGCGAATCGCCCGCGCAATCACGCGCTGTGAAACCATCGCGGTTTTGGGCGATTATGACGTTGACGGCGCCTGCTCATCGGCGTTGCTTGAGGAGTATTTTCGCGCCTGCGGAACGCCCTGCCTGGTCCACATTCCCGACCGGATTTTTGAGGGCTACGGCCCGAACGCCGAGGCCGTCCAAAAGCTTGCAGCGGCAGGTGCGAGCCTTCTGATCACTGCGGATTGCGGGACCGTGAGTCATGAGCCGCTTGGGGAGGCCTCAAGGATTGGCCTCGATCCAATCGTGCTCGATCATCATCAGGCTTTGGAGAACTTGCCCAAAGCAATCGTCGTGAATCCCAATCGCCAGGACGACCTATCGGGACTGGGTTATCTTTGCGCCGCAGGCGTCGTTTTCCTGACCCTCATCGCGGTGCAACGAAATCTGCGCCAATGCGGTTTTTTTTCCGCTGCGCGGCCGGAACCGGATCTGCTTTTCGGCCTCGATCTCGTGGCGCTAGCGACAATTGCCGACGTCGTGCCCTTGGCTGGATTGAACCGCGCCTTCGTCGCCAAGGGGCTTGTTTTGATGCAGACGCGGGGCCGGCCTGGCTTGCGGGCCCTGTGCGACGCCGCCCGGCTTTCTGTAGCGCCTACGCCCTACCACCTTGGTTTTGTGATCGGTCCGCGCATCAATGCGGGCGGGCGGATTGGCGACGCGACGCTTGGCGCGCGGCTTTTGGCCACGAGCGATGCGCTCGAGGCTCAAAGATTAGCGGTGGAACTTGACCGGCTGAATCACGAGCGCCAGGAACTTGAGCGTGCCGCAATCGCCGATGCGGAGTCGGCGCTCACTCAAGCCAGTGCGGAAAATTCTGCCGTGATCATTGCTGCCAAGCGGGGCTGGCATCCGGGCATTACCGGGCTTGTGGCCGCGCGGCTGAAGGAAAAATTCCGCCGTCCGGCCTTTGCAATCAGCTTTGATGAAGACGGCGTAGGCACCGGGTCCGGCCGGTCTATTTCCGGCATCGATCTCGGCATGGCGGTGCGGGCGGCAGTTGAAGCCGGCGTCCTTTTGAAAGGCGGCGGTCATGCGATGGCCGCGGGGCTGACCATCACCGCCGCAAGGCTCGACGAATTCAGAAGCTTTCTCGAGGCGAGGCTCGGTTTGGCGGTTGCCGGCGCGCGGGCGGACGACTGCCTTTTGATCGACGCCGTGCTGACCGCAGGCGGCGCCACCCCGGATCTGATCGCTTCTCTCTCCCGCGGCGGCCCTTATGGCCAAGGAAACCCCGAACCGGTTTTCGCCTTTCCCGCACACCGGCTTTCCCTCTCCGCAGATATTGGCAACGGACATTTGCGGTTTTGCGCCGCTGCGGGCGATGGCCGAACGATCGGTGGAGTAGCCTTTCGTGCGGGTTTGGAGCCCCTGGGGCGCGCGCTTTACGCCGCGCGCGGCAATCTTGTTCATCTCGCGGGAAGCTTGATGGTTGACCGTTACGGCGGCAGGGACCGGGTGCAGCTGCGGCTCGTGGATCTTGCTCCGCCGGCGCCGGCTTGCGGACTCGACTGGGCCGCGTAAAGCTTGCCAGGGAAGGGAGGGGCCTTTATATGTCCGCGCGGCCGCAAGACGGCCCGTTGCCGCTTTTTGCGCCCATCGTCTAGCGGCCTAGGACATCGCCCTTTCACGGCGGAAACACGGGTTCGATCCCCGTTGGGCGCGCCAGTGAAATCAATAAATTAGATGCATATCCACGAAAAATTTAGCTTTTGTACCCAACTTTTGCCCAATAAGCATCGGCAAACGATAGCGGACAATGGCAAACGCTCGGACAGCTTAGAAAAGCAGAAATCGGAAATTCGCGGGAATTTTGCGGGCGCACGACCTATCAGCGATTCGAATTGCCCGCGCGAGTACGAAGCATGTTCGCGTGGTTGCGCAGAACGTCAAAGACAGGGAGAGGACCTTAGATCAACAAAGACCCAGCGCTGTGGCTGGGCTTAAGTTGCTGTTGAGGACCTTATCAAGGTCACTTGGCAAACGCCGAGGACGGCTCTTGGGTTCCAACTGCACCACGATCCTGCCAAGCTACTTTCGCCGGTAACGGAAAGCCAGGTAGACCAGGCCCGCAATCCCAATCGCCACAAAGATTAAATCGAGCATCGAACAAGCCTTCCCCACGAAAACAATGGCGCCTCGCGTTCGAGCGCGCCATGATGTTCACAAAACTGACACTGTTTGCCGCCGCGTTAATCGCCTGGTCGTCTGCCTATGCCCAGGCGAAATGCCGTAGGCCAACAATTCCTAGCGTAAGCCCGGCTGCAAGGCGATTTCTTGCAAGGGTGGTGCTCATGGC
>JBPYDY010000178.1:0-9061 GCA_051986155.1 Methylocella sp. | reverse complement strand
CCGCCGCCGCAGCGCGCCGGCATTCGCCTCCCGCCCATCAAACCAACGTCAAAAATGCATTGATAGAAGTCTCCAATTTTCATCCTTCGGTCTAGTATGCAACGTCGCCAAAGCAAACCCGATTCCCACTAATAATGCTATGAAACCTGCTATGTTCCAAAACTCTCCTTTAATCCTATTGTTGCTCTCATACTTCTTTTGTACATCGATCGCATGGCGTATATATTCACCCGCAGTCGATTTAATTTTCTGTTTCTTTACTTCCTCCCTTGCTGCAGAAATCGATAGCGCACGGTTAACCTGTGTAAGTATGTGATCCGTGTTCCGATCCTTGGCAAAAAGGATCTGAATGTCCTGCAACGGCAGCGGGATCTGCAAATCGTCGATCAGTACTGGGATAACGATCGGCTTTCCGATGTGCGAGGCGTATGCTCGCGCGCTTCCCACCTCCGTCAACGTATATTTAGAAGAAAGCGACGACTCGGACAGCAAAACGATGAAGACGTCTGCTGATTTAAGTCCTTCGTAAAGAATGGAGCGCCAATCTTGGCCGGGCAGGATAGCGGCGTCGCCTAATACCTCATGACCAGCGCTTCGTAGCTTTTCAGTGAGAAGCCTCGCAAAATCCACGTCTTTATGACTGTAAGAAAGGTAGATTTTGGCCATATTCCGCCCATCAGTCTGAACGCAATACCCCGATCGGGCATTTTGTTCAATGCGTCTGGTGATCCGAAGCTAGATCCAGGTTGATTCTGCGCCCACGACAGCCGGTTGCAAAAGGTACGTTATTCCGCGTGCTTTCCGCCCTTCGAGACCATTCGGCCCAGGACAGCAAAGGCCGCAATGGGTCAAAACCGGCCGCCAGAAAGTAACCCGCGATCGCTCGTTCCCATGAGCTGACCCGCGGGAGCGCGGTGTGCTATGGGGGAACGCTTATTATAAGCGTTTTTCCGCACGCATCTACAACTTGCACAATGATGGGAGCTGAGATCATGTCCGCTGTGCAGGCGAACGCCTCGGAACTTGCCTTGCGGCAGCGCCGCATTCTCTTCCGCTCCTGGCACCGCGGCACGCGGGAGGTGGATCTCGTTCTTGGCCGGTTTGCGGAGGCCGAGGTCGCAAATTTATGCGAGAGCGAACTTGACGATTACGAACGCTTGCTCGAAGCCGCGGACCTTGACATTTTCGCTTGGATCACCGGCGAGGCTATGCCTCCTGCCGCTTATGATACGCCCGTCTTGCACAAAATCCGCAATTTCCATAACCATGCCGGTCCAATCCACACTTAAAAATTCGTCGAATTGACCGTGAATCGTGATTGATCTCAAACGCGTGGCGGGCGAGCTGGCGAAGGGCAATTCGCTCAAGCTTGCCTCTGTCGCAGACGGCTTTGATGCTTTCTGCATTGTCGATCTCGCCCGCGCTCTCGCAAAGCAAGCGGAAAGCCGGCCTGCCGCGCTGATCCATGTCGCGCGCGACGGGCAGCGGGCGCGCGCGTTCCGCGAGGCCCTCGCTTTTGCCGCGCCGGACATTGAAATTCTCGATTTTCCGGCCTGGGACTGCCAGCCCTACGACCGGATTTCGCCCGATGCCGCAATCTCGGCGCGGCGGATCGTCGTGCTCTCGCGCCTCGCCCGCTCGCGTTCCACGGCCGAACGCCCGCGCATAGTCGCAACGACGGTCAATGCTCTGGTCCAGAGAGTGGCGCCCAAAGCCAAGATCGCGAGCGATAGTTTTTCCGCTGCGCCCGGAAATGCGGTCGATCGCGACGCGCTAGTCCAATGGCTTGAAACCAACGGTTTTGCGCGGGCCTCAAGCGTTCGCGACACGGGAGAATATGCCGTGCGCGGCGGCATACTCGATCTCTTTCCGCCGGGGGCACCGCAGCCGATCAGGCTCGATTTTTTCGGCGACGCATTGGAATCAATCCGCGCCTTTGACCCGGAGTCGCAACGCACGACTGCGCAGTTGCGCGCGCTCGATCTCGTGCCGATGAGCGAGGTTCAGCTGACGAGCGAAACGATCAGGCGCTTCCGGCTCGGCTATGTCGCCCAATTCGGCGCCCAGACACGCGGCGATGCCCTTTACGAAGCCGTGAGCGAGGGCCGCCGCCACCAGGGCTTTGAGCATTGGCTGCCGCTCTTTTACGAGAATCTCGACAGTCTTTTCGATTACTGCTCAGGCGTGCCTTTGGTCCTCGACCATCTTGCGGATCAGGCGGCAAACGAGCGATTTGCGCAAATCGAGGATTATTACGCCGCCCGGAAGAGCGCGCTTGACGCCGATCCCGGCCATTGCCCTTTGAAACCTCTGCCGCCTTGCTCTCTCTATCTCACTCAGACCGAGTTGCGTGCGCGCATTGACGCCGTGCCTTTGGTAGCCCTTGCGCCCTTTGGGCAACCGCATGGCGAGCCCTCGGCCGATTGCGGATCAAGGCCGGGGCGCGTCTTCGCCGCGGAGCGTGCCGATCCGAACGCCAATGTGTTCAGCGCTGCGGTCGACCACGTGAAGTCGCTGCAAGGGAGCGGCAAGCGAGTCATCCTTGCCGCCTGGTCGGATGGCTCGCGCGAGCGCATGGCGCATATTCTCGCGGAACACGGCATCGCCGCTGCTGCGCCGGTGTCATCTCTTGCGCAAGCTCTTGCATTGCCGCCAACCGTAATGGCGCTTGGCGTCATCGGCATCGAACAAGGTTTTGAGGCGCCCGGTCTCGCGGTCATTGGCGAGCAGGACATCCTTGGCGACCGGTTGGTTGGGCCGCGCCGCAAGTCACGCCGCGCCGAGCATTTTTTGACCGAAACGAACGCGCTCAATTCCGGCGATCTTGTCGTCCACGTCGATCATGGAGTCGGACGTTTCGCCGGGCTTAAGACAATAGAAGCTGCAGGAGCGTCACATGACTGCCTCGAATTGCATTACGCCGAAGGGGCCAAGCTGTTTCTGCCGGTTGAGAATCTCGATCTCTTGTCTCGCTATGGATCGGAGGAAACGGAGGTCGAGCTCGACCGGCTTGGCGGGGTCGCATGGCAAAGGCGCAAGGCGCGGATGCGCAAGCGCATTCTCGAAATGGCGGCGGACCTCATCAGGATCGCTGCGGCACGGCAGACCAAGGCGGCGCCGAAACTCGTTCCGCCCGAAGGCCTCTATGCCGAGTTTTGCGCGGGCTTTCCTTATGAGGAAACGGCCGACCAGCAGGCTGCGATCGACGCGGTCCTCGACGATATGGCCTCCGGCCGGCCAATGGACCGCCTGGTCTGCGGAGACGTCGGTTTTGGCAAGACGGAGGTTGCGCTGCGTGCCGCCTTTGCTGCGGCAATCGAAGGCAAACAGGTGGCCGTTATCGTGCCAACGACATTGCTTGCGCGCCAGCATTACAAGAATTTCGCCGCTCGCTTTGCGCATTTACCGGTCAAGATTGCGCAACTGTCGCGCATGGCTGGCGCTGCTGGCTTGAAGTCAGCGAAGCTTGGCGCGGCCTCGGGAAAGATCGATATCGTTATCGGCACCCATGCGATCCTCAGCAAGGGGGCGAGCTTCAAGGACCTTGGCCTTGTTATCATTGATGAAGAGCAGCATTTTGGCGTCAAGCACAAGGAGCGGCTTAAGGAACTGCGCGCAGAAGTCCATGTGCTCACCCTCTCTGCGACGCCTATTCCGCGCACCCTTCAACTTGCCCTCACCGGCGTGCGCGAGCTTTCTCTCATCGCGACGCCGCCAGTCGACCGGCTGGCGGTTCGGACAACCATTGGGCCATTTGATGATTTGCTCGTGCGCGAGGCACTGCTGCGGGAACGCTACCGGGGCGGGCAGAGCTTTTATGTCTGTCCGCGAATCGAAGATCTCGATGAGGCCGGCGCGTTTTTGCGAATGAGTGTTCCGGAGGTAAAGTTCATTGTCGCGCATGGCCAGCTCCCGGCAACGGAACTCGAAGCCAGAATGGCGGCCTTCTACGACGGGCAATATGATGTTCTGCTATCGACCGCGATCGTCGAATCCGGCCTCGATATTCCGGCAGCCAACACCCTGATCGTCCATCGCGCCGATAACTTCGGTCTTGCTCAGCTTTATCAGCTGCGCGGCCGTGTTGGCCGCTCGAAAATCCGCGCCTATGCGCTCTTTACCGTGCCGCCCAACCGCGCCTTGACGCCGCAAGCGGAACGGCGGCTCAAGGTCCTACAATCGCTCGACACGCTTGGCGCCGGATTTGAATTAGCCAGCCACGATCTTGATATCCGGGGCGCCGGAAATTTGCTCGGCGAGGAACAATCCGGCCATATCAAGGAAGTCGGTTACGAACTCTATCAGGAAATGCTGCGCGAGGCGGTCGAGGCCTTGCAGGCGGGCATCGAAGAGCCGGCCGAAGAAGCGTGGTCGCCTTCAATTGCGCTGGGGACGCCGGTCACAATCCCCGAGGACTATGTGCCAGATGTGCAACTGCGTCTGAGCCTGTACCGTCGCCTCGCGACGCTTCAGTCCGATGCCGAAATCGAGAGCTTTGGCGCCGAAATGATTGACCGGTTTGGGGCACTCCCTGCCGAAGTCGAGGAATTGATGAAGCTCGTGGCAATCAAGGTCTTGTGCCGCGCGGCGCATGTCGAGAAGGTCGAAGCAGGCCCAAAAGGGATCATGATTGCGTTTCGCGACAATTCTTTTGCCAATCCTCAGGGATTGGTGCGCTATATTGCCGAAGAGGGCCCACTGGCCAAAGTGCGCCCAGATATGAAAATCGTGTTTATGCGCGAGTTCGAGGAAAGGACTGCGCGGCTCGACGAGACCCGCAACATTCTGCGCACCCTCGTTGCCATTGCGGCAAAAAAGGCGGCTTGAGGCGTAACTGTCCATTGGAGCGGCTTAGGCCTTTAACAACTGCTGCCGATTTGCTACATAATCTTCCAGCCAGACGTAACTTGCGCTGGCTGTGCTGACTGCGTTGCGCATGTGGAAAGAAGTGGAAATGAGTAGCTCGAGCTTTGCTGTCGTGTCGCTGACCGAGGCTGCGGCCGCTCGCGCCCGCACGCTCATTGAATCGGCTGGACACGCGGTTGCAGGTCTGCGTATCGGCATTCGCAACGGCGGCTGCGCAGGCATGTCTTACACGATGGATTTGGTGCCGGAAATCCGGCCTGGCGACGAGGTCGTCGAAGATCAGGGCGTGAAAATCCTCATCGCGCCGAAGGATGTTATGTTCTTGCTCGGCACGAGGCTCGATTTTTCGGTTAATAAGCTGCAGTCGAGTTTTACGTTCCAAAATCCGAACCAGACTGGCGCGTGCGGCTGCGGGGAATCGGTGTCGATTACGCCGTCAAGCGATCCCCTGCGCAAAGCCGATTAAGTCGGCGGTCTAGCCTGCTCGACTTTTTTTACGGGGGGAGACTTTGCCGAGGGGCGTCTTTTCCGCCTTGATGCCCGCAGGGCGCAAAAGGAACATCGGCACGTGATCTCCCATGCCCAGGACGGGCGCATCGTCTTCGTCATGGACATGCCGCCGCCTCGCCTTGGGCGCGAGGTTAGGCTCATTGGTCTTGGCCTCTTGCTTTGAGCGGCCCTTAGCCGCCCGGTTCGAGAAAGCGTGCTTTGGATTTGGCGGCTCGCCAGTTGGGGAAGACGGCGAAGAAGTGCTGCGCGTCCGATTGAGGTCGCCGCCCGTGCCGGGCAATTTCCGCCGCGTCCGGGTGGTTCGCGCGCCGCGTGGTGCGTGCTTTCCAGGCTCGAGTACCGCTGAAAAACTCTCGAGGCTCTCCCCCGGCAACCAATCAATTTTCTGGCCCGTCAAACGTTCGATTTCGCCGACATATTTTTGATCGGCCTGGGTAACAATGGAAACGGCAGTGCCGCTTTTGCCCGCCCGGCCGGTGCGCCCGATACGATGGACGTAGTCCTCGGCGTGGGTCGGGACATCGAAATTGTAAACGTGGCTCACGTCTGGAATATCGAGGCCGCGTGCGGCAACATCTGAACAGACAATGAGATCCACGTCACCCGTCCGGAATGCGTCGAGCGAAGCCATGCGCGCACGCTGGTCCATATCGCCGTGCAGCACCCCGGCGTTGAATCCGTGCTTTTGAAGTGATTTGTGCAATAT
Organism: Methylocella sp.; assembly: GCA_051986155.1. Taxonomy (GTDB): domain Bacteria; phylum Pseudomonadota; class Alphaproteobacteria; order Rhizobiales; family Beijerinckiaceae; genus Methylocapsa. The sequence continues at coordinate 2,979 of JBPYDY010000178.1, read as the reverse complement.
CGCTACGTCCCGCTTACGATTGCAAAAAATAATTGCGTTTTTGAAATCGGCCGCGCCGCGAATCAACCGGCGCAGAGTTTCGCGCTTGGCGGGACCGCTTGCCGAAGCGGCGAGGCTTTGTGATATGGTTTCAGCTGTCGTGGCGGCCGGCGCCACCTCGATTCGCGCCGGATTGTGAAGGAAAGTCTCTGTCAGCCGTGTAATCTCTGGCGGCATCGTCGCCGAGAAGAACAAAGTCTGGCGCGTGAATGGCACGAGCTTGCAGATTCTTTCGATGTCCGGGATAAACCCCATATCGAGCATACGGTCAGCTTCGTCGATGACGAGAATTTCGATACCCGTCAACAGCAGCTTGCCGCGTTCGGAAAAATCCAAGAGACGGCCGGGCGTGGCAATCAGGACATCGGCGCCGCGCGTGATCTTAGTTTCCTGATCGCCGAAGGAAACGCCGCCGATCAAAAGCGCGACATTGAGCTTGTGGCGAACACCGTAACGGCGGAAGCTTTCTTCGACTTGCGCAGCAAGCTCCCGAGTTGGCTCAAGGATGAGCGTGCGCGGCATTCGCGCCCTCGCTCGCCCGCGTTCCAGCCGGGATAGCATGGGAAGTGTGAACGCAGCGGTCTTACCGGTGCCCGTCTGAGCAATTCCGAGCACGTCGCGTCCGGCAAGCACATGCGGAATTGCTTCTGCCTGAATAGGTGTCGGCTCTCGATATCCGGATGCTTCGACGGCTTGGAGAACTTTTTCGCTGAGGCCCAGGTTGGCGAAAGACATTCGTTTCCCAAATGGGGTTGTTATCGAACTTGCACCGCGTCGAACCGGCCGCCTCAGGATCGCCGCGTTCTGGCGTTCACATTGGAGTTAAATAATCGTCCACGGTCGCGGAACATTCCGCACAAATGGCCGATTTGGCGCGCATCTTCGGCGTGTCGCTGGCGATCCGGAGGCACCCGCGGCTGAAAGCTTCCGCCGGCGGTTCGGACGCCAAGTTAACCCCTACTGCTTATCCCGGCCCAACGCAATCATCTCATTGTCACAAATCAATCGATGGAATCGGCGAGACGGCAGCGTTGAATTGCCGCGCCCGAATCCGGTTTTGATAACGCAGGCCTCGCCTTGGATGCTGTTGTCAGTTCGTTGCGAGCTTCGCTCCTTGTTCCGCTGGAGGTGAGAGGAATTTCATCAGTCCAAAGATCGTTCCAAGGGTAACCAGGTAGACCAGGAGCTGAAACTCGGTCGGCTTGCCGGTGTAGCCAACAAGGGTATGAAGCACGCGACCGGCAATGCCATTATCGCTCAAGAGCCAGGATGTATTCCACACGGCGGCTCTGAGGTGAGACACGATGTTGGCTTGCTCGAGAAACGCAATACTTTGCGCCGCCATTCCGGCTGCCATGAATCCTATCAGCACGGCCGTTACTTTGAAGAGATAACGTGGCGGGATGAGCTCAAGGCCCCCGTAGGTAAGCGTGCTAAGCGAGGCTCCGGCCAACAGCCCGAGTACCCCCCCGACAAGCAGGCCGGTTCCGGCCTCGCGGTTGGAAATGACCAGCCCGTAAAGAAACAGAACGGCTTCCGAACCCTCGCGGAGGATCGCCGCGGCGACGACGACAGTGAGCGCCATTATCGATCGCGCTCCGGCAGCGATGTCGCTGCCGATCTGCCGGGCATTCTCGCTCATCTGGCGCCCGTGGTGCGCCATCCAGACATTATGCCAGCCGAGCATGATGACCGTGATACCTAGAATAGCGGCGTTGAAGACTTCCTGGCCCGCGCCTGCCAGCGCATCGGAAAGCGCGCCGGCCCCGGCCGCGACGAGTGCCGCTCCCAGCGGGCCGGCGAAAATCCCTCCGCCAACAAAGAACCCGCGCCCCGGCACGGCACGCGTCGCGGCGAGCACAATGCCGACTATCAACCCCGCTTCGATAACTTCTCTAAGAACGATGATGAATGCGCCGGCCACGCCAATATCCCTCATCCCGAGTTACACGCCGGAACACGCCCGCGCGGCAGATTGCCTGCGGGGTAGTCTTGAACGGCGCGCCGTACTCGGCCAGTGCTTCGAGCAACTATACCAAGAGTTTCAAATCATCAACGAATCGTCCGTTTATTGGAACAATTACAATGAAGTGAACGTGGCCCAGCGCGGCAATCGAGCAATGGCGTTAGTCTGCCGTTGCCTCAGTGGGAGGCTCATTTGGCTTGGGGGTTGCCGGACCGCGCAGCCGGACGGTCTTCAAGCCGGAGAGTGGATTGACGCCTTCTGCGATCTTCTCAAATCCCTCCCTCTTGTAGAACGCCAATGCGCGATCGTTGTCCTCATTGACATCAAGAACGATGCCTTGAGGCGAAATTCTGCGCGCCTCGTCAAGAAGGATGCGTGCCACTCCCGAGCCTTTTGCCGCCGGGGCGACGGCCAGCTGATCGAGATAAGCCGTGGAAGGATCGATGGAAACGAAGCCAATTACCGAATCCGAGCCGTCTATGGCGCAAACCGTAATAAATCCTTTTGCCTCAAGCGTACGCAGATGCGCCAAAAACCATTGGAGCCGAACCGAAAAATCGATTGCTGGCATGGCCTCCTGCCAGCTTGCCAGCCAAAGTTTGGCAAGGCTCGACAAGTCGGCATTTTTTAAGCGGCGCAAGAAAATCTTGCTGGTTGGTGAAGAGTGCGGTGCCAAGGTCATGAAATCCTTATGCTTCCTTGACAAGCGGCTTTGGTCGAAGCGAGGATGGTGGCGAGAGCTTGCACAAGCGGCAAGTCCCGCCGGACGATGTGGGGTACTCCCCCCTTCATGAAGGCACAAGAAATACGCGCACCGGGCCTGACCGGCGCAATGCTGCTGTTCCGCTGCAGTGCGCAAGCACGAGCGGCGGCCGGCGGAATTTTTGGCGAAATTGCTGGCATGGGGCACGGCCAGGGCGTATCTTACTGGCGCCTGCTGAGCATTTTGATCGCGTGAACCGGATTTTTGGCCG
>JBPYDY010000177.1:0-5408 GCA_051986155.1 Methylocella sp. | reverse complement strand
GACCGCTATCGACGATCTCGAAAGGGCGTTTCGAATTTCACCCATTGTCCACGACCGGCTTCTCGGTGTCGTGCTGAACAAGGTAGATACCGACGCCATGCTGAGGATCGAAGGTTCCGGATACCCAGCGTATGGCCATTACGTTGACGCCCGAACGGCGTAATTTAGAACGGCCCTGTCCTTCGTGCTCTGAGGGCGCTGAAGGCGCGGCAATTTGCGGAGGAGACCCGGCCAGAGCGATTTGCGGGGCCGGCACAGAAAACGCCCTGAGCCAAGGCGCCCATGCGATCTCAGTAAAACGCATCCAGTACAGAAAGGGATTTGCGGCTTCCCAATAGCGTCCAAACGCCTCGAAGGACGGCAGCGCCAGCACGTTTATAGATAACTGCTCGGCATCGTCGGCCGGCGAGCGGCTGTGAACGACCTCGATCTTAAGCCTCGGAAGCAGTGCGACGGCTTTGGCTTCTTCGAAATCGGCTTGCGGCATCGCTCTCTCCGTATTTTTGGGCCGGGTGGAAGGAGGACCAAGGCGGTGCCTCCAAAAGATGAGAGCTTATCAGCTCCGCCCCCTCGCCGCCAAGCGCTGCCGCAAGGGAGACGGCTCCGCGTCTTCTCCAGCGCCGGCCGGCAAAGCGCTAGGTCAGCCCGATCGCGCGATCTGTCGTGCCCGGAAGCACGCCCCGGCGCCGGACGTGATCGCCCCGCCATCGAATCCTGCTCCAACGGCACGGCGCCCTGCGTGCAAATTCGAACAGCTCTGGGTTACACTTTGTGGCATCGGGGCGCTCCGAATCGGCAAAAAGTTGTTGCGGTACAACTCTTTCACACATTCGCCACGCCGAAGCCAGAATGTTCGACCCGTCCATTTTGGCGAGATTTTGCCTGCATATGAGCGAACGGCCGACACGATCACTTGCGGCAGCGGCACGGACTCGGGGGAGGCGCCTGGCCCGCTTCGCTTGGATTTAACGGCTCCGGGACCGCCGCGGCGGGCGGGCTCAGGGGGAGACAATGTTGGGCGGCCCTCAACCGGGGCTTATGGCCGCGGCTTACGGGCCCGTGCTGGCACCGTTGCGAGGCGCGCCTTGTTCGCAAAGAAAACCTTTATGGCGACCAAAACCGTGGCGGCACAAAGGGCAATGTATTCCACCATGGAATTCTCCGTGTTTCACAATCCGCCCAATCGACGCAACACCATTGAAGCAATGCGCGTGCCAGTACTTCGGCCTCGTTTGTCCGCGTGCCCGCACAGGCATCGCAAGCCCTAATTTATCAGGCAGTTGTTACGATCTTTTTGTCAAAATCCTTCGAATAAGGCTGTCGAAAGATAACGTTCGGCAAAAGACGGAATGATGAGTACGATATTTTTCCCGTGATACACGGACCGAAGCCCGATCTCGACCGCCCCGGCAACGGCGGCGCCTGCCGAAATTCCGACGGGTATGCCCTCGAGGCGCGCCACCAGCCGTGCCGTGTCGAAGGCTGTTTGATTACCGACCGTCAACACCTCGTCGAGGAGCGACTGGTCGAGAATTTCGGGAACAAAACCCGCCCCGATGCCTTGAATTCTGTGCGGCCCGGGCTGGCCCCCGGAGAGCACGGGCGAATCCTCCGGTTCGACGGCAATGATCTTCAGACGGGGCAGGCGCGGCTTTAAGACTTGCGCCACGCCGGTGATGGTCCCGCCCGTGCCGACCGCGGAGACAAAGGCGTCGACCTCGCCTTTTGTGTCCTTCCAGATCTCCTCCGCGGTCGTAAGCCGGTGGATTTCGACGTTCGCCGGATTTTCGAATTGCTTCGGGATTACGGCGCCGGGCGTCGCATCGGCAATTTCCTGTGCTTTGGTGATCGCGCCCTTCATGCCCTGCGCCGCCGGAGTGAGGACAAGTTCCGCGCCAAGCAGGGCAAGCATCTTGCGCCGCTCGAGCGACATCGAATCCGGCATCACCAGAATGAGCTTGTAGCCGCGCGCCGCCGCGACAAAAGCAAGCGCAATGCCGGTGTTGCCGGATGTCGGCTCGATCAATGTCGTTTGTCCAGGCGCGATCTTACCTGCCGCTTCCATCACCGAGATCATGTGGACGCCGATGCGGTCCTTGACGCTGGCAACCGGGTTAAAAAATTCGAGCTTCGCGAGGAGATTGGCCCTGACGCCTTTCTCGGCTGCGATCTTTTTTAGCCGTACCAGCGGCGTATCGCCGATCGTATCGGTGATCGAATCATAGATTCGGCCTCGCCCCGGCACTTGCGCGGTCTCGAGATATTCGATGGACTTTGCCGCTGTCGGGGACATGGGTGTTCGTCCAGGTGAATCGTTCAAGTTTATCAAGCACCATAAGTACGAGTAGCACGATCAAGCATATCAGGCCGCAATATGCTACCTCCTTTCCTCTCCACGCGCGAGCGTCGCGGCGCAGCGAGGATCCCGCCGAGATCTCCCCGTCAACCAGTGAGAAACCGTTTACTTTACCTCTGCGACTCCGAACATCCCGGCATCGCGATGACCCGGGATCAGGCACGCAAATTCGAATCGGCCGGGCTTAGTGAACTTCCAGAGGATCTCGCTTGTTTGCTTTGGAGCCACGCGCTTCGCATTTGGATCATCGTGCTCCATCTCTGGGTTCAGTTTCATCGCTTCGGCATGCTTCAAGTTTTCTTGGGTTGTTGCAAGCACGAATTCGTGATCGAGCTCACCATTATTGCGTATCACGAATTTGATCGTCTCCCCTTTGCGAATTTCGACCTGGTCTGGAACGTAAAGCATTTTGCCGTCAGGCTCTTCCATGGTCACCTCAATGATCCGCGATAGCTCTTTGGGATCGCCCGGCTCGCCTGCAGAGAAGCCCTCCATTTCGTGGTGGTGTCCAACCGGCTCGGAACCTGCCAGCGCAGGCATGGCGCTTGCCATAGAGAGAACGGCGAATGCCGCAACGATGGTTAACCTTGTCATGATCTGCCTTGCTCCCGTTCAGTGATGTTACATGCGGCGTCACTTGATGCCTGGCTGACCCACCAGCATTTTCAATCGCCGCATTTTCATCCCGGTTTGGTCTTTCTGCCTTGACGGCACGCCAGTCGCCATAGGCGACAGAGACCCGCGGGGTGCTTGAGGTCATTAAATCATTCGCGGCAAGACCGTCGAGGATATTGTCTTCGCTTCCCAACGCCGGAAGATAAGGCGTGTCGCAAGTCTGTCTGGCTAACCCTGGCTCAAGTCCTCGGCTGAGGCACGATCCTTATATAGGGGCGAGGCGCTTTCCACCCTTGCGGATAGGTCTTTTTGGCCTCCTCGTCGGAAACCGAGCCAGAGATTATGACGTCGTCGCCTTGATTCCAATTGACTGGAGTGGAAACCTTGTGCTTGGCTGTCAGTTGAAGTGAGTCGATGACCCGCAGCACTTCGTCGAAATTCCGGCCCGTCGACATCGGATAGACAATCATAAGTTTGATCTTTTTGTCGGGGCCGATGACGTAGACGTTGCGGACCGTCTGGTTGTCCGCCGGGGTTCTTTTCGACGGGTCTCCCGACGCGCTGGCGGGCAGCATGCCGTATAGCTTTGAAATGCTGAGGTCCGGATCGCCGATCATGGGATAGTTCGGCGCCATCCCCTGGGTCTCTTCGATGTCGCGCGACCATCTCTTTTGATCTTCGACCCGGTCGATGCTAAGGCCGATGATCTTCGTGTTGCGGCGGTCAAACTCTGGCTTCAGCTTTGCCATATAGCCAAGTTCCGTCGTGCACACCGGCGTGAAAGTCTTTGGGTGCGAGAACAAAACCGCCCAGGAATCGCCGATCCAATCGTGAAAGCGAATGCGTCCTTGGGTCGTATCGGCTTCGAAGTCGGGTGCAGTGTCGCCGAGTTGAAGTGCCATTGGCGTCTTCCTTTTAGCTTGAGTTGTGGTCGGTCAGTGAGCTGAAGTCTACCCCTTTTGTCCACAAACAAAAAGCGCATCGCGCCGCGGCGCAACGCTAAGGCCGAGATAAGAACCTTTGCCCAGAACCTTCATTGCTGATGTGGGAAAGGCTCCATCGGAGCCGGCATCCAGTTTACGGACCCAACTTTGTCCTACCCTCCTGAACTCGGGCTTCGTTGCAATCCCTGCTGCTGCGGTTGGTTTTGGGCCGCTTGCGGCGCTATATAATCCGCAAAGAGGAGACTGGATAATGGCTGTTGGCCCAACCGAAATCGCATTGGGCGCAAAGGCCCCGGACTTTGCACTTCCCGCCACGGATGGCCGCACCTATACGCTCAAGGATGTGGCTGGAAAAAAGGGCACCGTAATCGTCTTCATCTGTAATCACTGTCCCTATGTTCAGGCGGTGATCGACCGGATGGCGGCAGACGCGCGGGTTCTGATGGCCGAGGGTATCGCCTTTGCCGCCATTTGCGCCAATGACGCCAAAAACTATCCGGAAGATTCATTTGACAATATGAAGCGTTTCGCGAGGGCCCATGAATTGCCGTTTCCCTATCTTCACGACGAGACCCAGAACGTCGCGCGCGCTTATGGCGCGGTCTGCACGCCCGACTACTTTGGATATGACAAAGAATTGAAGCTCAAATACCGCGGACGCCTCGACGAAGGCCGCACCTCCCCGCCGCCAAAAGGCTCGCGGCGCGAACTCGTCGACGCTATGCGGGCTATCGCAGCGACGGGCGAAGCGCCGAAGGAGCAAATTCCCTCGATTGGCTGCTCGATCAAATGGAAGGCGGCCTAGACTGGGTTCGAGCGGCTGCGCGCAGGCTGTCGAGACTCAACGTCCCGCTGCCCGCTGCGGCGAGGTAAAGCAGGACAAAGCAATAAAGCACCGCAAGCTCGCCGCCATTGAGAATGGGAAAGAAGCTTTTATGCGCATGGGCGAGGAAATAGGCAAAGGCCATCTCGCCGGAAAGAATGAATGCAACCGGGCGGGTGAATAGGCCAAGGAGAAGAAACAGGCCGCCAATAAACTCCAGAATTCCAGCTGCGCCGACGAGCGAAAAGAGCTTGAGCGCGTCGAACATGGCGACGTGCGGAAAGCCGAATAATTTAGCCGTCCCGTGCTGTAACAGCAAAAGGGCGGTTATGATCCGCAAAAGGCCAAGGAGCCACGGCTGCGAGAGGGCAATGAAATTCTGGAGTTTCATGGCGAAGAGATCCCTATTCCTTGTGGTTCGGTTCCACAAGCCTCCGCGAGACAGTCAGCTTTGCCGCGATGTGGCGTTTTTTGGCGAGCTGCGCGGTTTCGAGGCTCAGCCCGTCGCGTTCGAAATAGGCACATTGCTTTCTCTTTTTTGGCTTGCCTAACAATAGAGATCGCAGCGCCCTTTCATTCGTCGCGAAGCCCCGATTGCCGCGGCAGTGAATCCGCCGATTGAATCCGCTTGGGTTGCGCTTGGTATTCTGATCGTTCATGCACGAACGCT
>JBPYDY010000176.1:0-9371 GCA_051986155.1 Methylocella sp. | reverse complement strand
AGCGGCATCAAGGTTTCGGCAACAAATCTGCCGCCAAAAATGCCAAAATGGCCGCGCTCATCCGGGCCGGTGCGATAGGAGTTCACGAACGCCAACGCCTGTGCCTTTCTTGGTTATTCAATTAAGTCCGTTCTCGCTGTTTCTGCCGCCGCAAGCCGCGCCGCCGCGATGAAAGCCGCGATCTTCGCCGCATCCTTCACGCCCGGCGCACTCTCGACGCCGGACGAAACATCGACCCCCGGCGCATGGGTCTGAGCGAGCCCTTTAGCCACGGTGTCCGCATCAAGTCCGCCCGCAAGCAGCCAAGGTCTTGTGGTTTTGACCCCCGCCAGCAAGTTCCAGTCGAAGGTTTTGCCTGTGCCGCCCGGAGTCTTTGATCCCAGCCCCGGTTTGGCGTCGAACAGCAGCAAGTCGCTCACGGCGGCGAAGTGCGGGATAAGCCCGAGATCGGCCGCAGAGCCGATCCCGATCGCCTTCATGACCGGCAGGCCAAACCGGGTGCGAATGGAGGCGGCGCGTTCCGGCGTTTCGCTTCCGTGCAGTTGAAGGATCGCCGGCCCGAGCGCGGCAATCGCGGCTGAAAGCAGTGCATCGTCCGCGTCGACCGTCAGCAAGACCTTGCGTGTCCGGTTTCCGGCCCGGTCACCGAGGCGCGCCGCAAGATCCAGGGAGACATGACGCGGGCTTTTTTCATAGACCACGAAACCCGCCATGTCGGCGCCATGCGCGAGCGCCGCGTCGACCGCCGCTTCCGTCGCAAGGCCACAGATTTTGACGATGACGCTCATGGGCTAGCCTAGCCGCAAGAATTTCGTCTCTCAAGCCTTGCTTTTTTCGCCAGGGCGCGGCCGGGCTAAGCGGGCAAGCTCTGTCCGCAAAGATTCCGCGTCGGCACGCGCTGTGCGGGCGGCGCGGCGGTGCCTGCCTTGCTCGAAATAGGTGACGACGCTGCCGATTAGGACGCCGAGCATGATCGCGGCCAGAATCACGACGAAAAGCCGCACGGTTATTTCCGTGCCTTCCTCGGCGAAGAGCCGGGCCAAAGGATCAAGGTAGATAGTGACATAGTGGCGGTTGGCCTCAGCCTCGGCCACGATCACGACCAGAATGGCGATTGCGAGCGGAACCCAAAAGAGGAGTTTTAGAAATCGCTTCATTTGTCCGCCGGCAAATTCGCGCCGAGCCTGCGCACTTTGTGCCTCAACTTATTTATGCCTCAACGTAAAAGCGCGTGGCAAGCGTCATCCCTCATCGTCTTGATTCAAGCGTTCACGCATCTCTTTTCCGGTCTTGAAAAAGGGAACGGACTTTTCCGCGACCGGCACCTGCGCCCCGGTGCGGGGGTTGCGGCCAACCCGAGCCTCCCGGTGCTTGACCGAAAAGGCACCGAATCCGCGCAGTTCGACCCGATCCCCGCGCGCCAGGGCGGCGGTAATCTCGTCAAAGATAGCGTTGACGATTTTCTCGACGTCGCGCAGGTAAAGGTGCGGGTTGCGGTTGGCAATCCGTTGTACAAGCTCGGATTTGATCATTTGCCCCGTCCCAGAAGCTTAATTGTACATACCATTATCTCACTTTTGGCCCGCCACGCCTTAGTTGACGCTGCCGGCTTGCCAAATCGACAGCAAGCCGTCAAGCATGCGCGCGTCGGCGGCACTTGCGGCCCGTTCCAGCGCCTGGCCGATCCCGTCAAGGCCGAGCATTTGCGCCGCGCGAGCGCCCAAAGTTAAAATTCCGAGCCGTTCCAATGTTCGGCCTTGCTTCCAGTCGCGCACCTCGAGTCCCTTTGGTATTTTCTTCTCTTGCTCTAGCCAATCCACAGCCTCGCGCTCGCCGCCGAGGCGGTCGACCAGGTGCAAGTCAATTCCTTGGCGGCCAGTGAAGACCCGTCCGTCGGCAACCGCCTGCAGCTCTTCGCCGGTCATGTTCCGGCGTTCCTTCACCAGCGATTTGAACCAGGTGAAGCTATCGCCGACAAGGGCGGCAAGCGCGGCCTCCGCCTCGGGAGTCGTGGGCTCGAAGGGGTTCGGTGCCGCCTTGAGGGGGGAGGATTTCACATCCTCCATTTTCACCCCGATTGTGTCGAGCATTTTGGCAACGTTCGGATACTCGATAAGCACGCCGATCGAGCCGACCAGCGCGTTTCCGAGCGCGACGATCTGGTCGGTCCCGATGGCCGCGATGTAAGCGCCAGAGGCCGCGACGTTGCCGACCACGGCGACGGTTGGTTTCTTTGCCGAAAGGCGGCGGATGGCACCATAGAGCTTCTCCGCGCCAGTCGTCGTGCCGCCAGGGCTGTCGATTGCGAACACAACCGCTTTCACGGATTGCGCGTTTTCAATCTTTTCGAGCAGTTTCAAGGTTTCGCGATCGCCGGTGATAAGGCCCTCGACGGTAACCCGCGCAATTTGCGGCGTGAACCGCAAGGCTGCATCCGGTCCGAGGTAACGGAAACCCGCCGCGGCGAGCGCCAAGATAAGCGCGGCGAAAGCACCAAGCCGCCAAAACGACAGGCGGCGGCGCAAAATACGCCGCTCAGCGAGGTAATCTGGAAATAAAGGCGCAGGCATCGCGATCCAATCCCTCTTTTGGGGAAGCGGCCGTTTGAAAGAGCCGCCCGATCATTTGTTTGTCATCAAACCAGATTTGCGCCGATTGGACAACATCCCTCGGTGCGGCGCGGGTTTTCCACCTGTTGCCGCGTGCTTCGCCGCATGCCGTAGATGATCTCGTCATTCTGGCGTGTATACATCGATACCAGTGCGATTTAACCGAAGCCGCAATTAATTCCGCTTAAGCAAAGAGTTTAGTCAATACCATAACTACAGCGAAAGCCTTGTTTGTTTATGTTGCCGTCATTCCAGACAGAGCCAGTCGAGCAGACAATCTGGAGTGTTAGGTAGCCCCAATTTGAGGAGTTCAACTTATGACAAATTTGTTTCGTCGCTTCGTCAAGGATCAAGCCGGTGTCACGGCCATCGAATATGGCCTCATCGCCGCCTTGATCGCCGTGGTCATTATCGGCGCCGTGACCACCCTCGGGACGAAGGTTCAGAGCACGCGGCGGCGACGCCAAGCTCGCGGCCGCAACGGCGATTTGGCTTGGGTTTGATCACCTCGGAGTATATGCGCTCGTTGCAAGCCTCCTTGGCGGCGTGCTCACGCTTCTCATTCTAGCGCTCCGGCTTTGGCCGATTCTGAGCACATTGATGAACCACGCGTGGATCAAGCGCTTGCATGACCCAGGCACGGGCATTCCTTATGGGATCGCCCTTGCGACCGCCGGCCTCCTTCTCTACCAGGAAAGTGCGTTTTGGATTGCCGCCGCCGGTCATTGAATCTGGGGCTGAAAAAGCCCGAACCTTCGCCCTCGCGACACAGCCATTGCGGCGCCACCCGCGAACATTTCCATGATAAATCAATATCTGACTCTTGCTGACAAGCTGAGATTTGGAATCATTTTTCTCGCCTTGCTCATTTTTTCGCTTGCCCAGCCATTTTCACGCGTGAAGCGGGTCTTGCGCCTGGCCAAAGTCTAGCAAGGATAGGGACCGCCAAGCGGCCGCGAACCCCGGTTGGCCCTTTTAAGGGAAACGTTGGCCCTGTTTTGCTGGCTGAGTCTGGCGAGGAGCGGGCCTCACGAGCAGCTTTCAGGCTGAAACCGCGCCAATTGATCCGCGCTTCCCCGCGGGACATTGGCCTGCCTGTTCCTAAAGGCTGGTATTTGCGCGGGAAGTCGGCATAATAGAGGCTTCCTAGTTTGGCATACCGCTCACCAGAGCAGGCCAGCGGGCTTGCAGGCGGCGGGCGGTCTAGGTGGCGCGAGGCGCCTTACTCTCATGCAAAAGCAATCAGCCAAGTATGCCCATACGCAGCAAATCGCCCTCCCCGAGGCTTCCACCGGCAATCCGGGCGAAATGCCGCCCTCTTGCATTTTTGATGAAATGGCCTTGGCAGACGGCGCAATCCGGCCGGTTTATGCCAAGATCGCCAACTGGCTTGCGGCAACGCCGCCAGCACTTCTTGCCTCGCGGCGGTTGCAAGCCGAACTGCTGTTTCGCCGGATTGGCATAACTTTCGCTGTTTACAGCGAAGGCGAAACGGAAGGCGCCGAAAGACTTATCCCTTTCGATATCGTCCCAAGGCTGTTGATGCGCTCGGAATGGGCGCGCCTCGAAGCTGGCCTCATGCAAAGGGTCAAGGCCCTTAACCACTTCCTGGCGGATATCTATGGCCCGCAAGAGATTATCAAGGCAGCACGCATCCCGGCCGACCTTATTGGCCAAAATGCCGAATTCCGCCCCGAAATGGCGGGCTTTCGCGTGCCCCACAACATCTATGTGCATATCGCAGGTATCGATGTGGTGCGCACTGGGGAAAGCGAATTCTATGTCCTCGAAGATAACCTGCGCGTGCCATCCGGGGTCTCCTACATGCTGGAGAATCGTGAGGTCATGATGCGGCTTTCGCCGGATCTGTGTGCGGCCTACCGCATTGCGCCGGTTGAAAATTATCCAGATTTTTTGCTTGCGGCATTGCGTTCGGTTGCGCCTCCAGGAGCTCAGGGGGAGCCAACCACAGTGGTGCTCACCCCAGGCCCATTCAACTCGGCCTATTACGAACACTCGTTTTTGGCCGACAAGCTCGGCGTCGAACTGGTCGAAGGCAGAGATCTCTTTGCCGAAAACGATGTCGTCTACATGCGCACCACGGAAGGTCCAAAAAGAGTCGATGTGATTTACCGGCGCATCGACGATGGTTTCCTTGATCCTCGCGTCTTCCGGCCAGACTCGGTCATCGGCGTTGCAGGCCTGATGGGTGCCTACCGCGCGGGGAATGTGACGATCGCCAATGCCGTGGGCACCGGCGTCGCCGACGACAAGGCAATCTATAGCTATGTGCCCGATATCATAGATTTCTACCTTGGCGAGCCGGCGATCTTAAGCAACGTGCCGACCTGGCGGTGCCGCGAGGCCGACGCACTGTGCTATGTGCAAGAACACCTCAGCGAGCTTGTTATCAAGCAAGTCAACGGTTCGGGCGGCTATGGGATGCTTGTTGGACCGCATGCGTCCAAGGCAGAATGCGCGGCGTTCGCTGCAAAGCTCGCACAGAGGCCCGACAATTTCATCGCGCAGCCGACTCTGGCGCTCTCCACGGTCCCGACATTTACCGACGTAGGTATCGCACCTCGCCATGTCGATTTGCGGCCTTTCGTGCTCACCAGCTCAAATGGCACAAGGGTCGTGCCTGGCGGCCTGACCCGCGTTGCTTTGAAAGAAAAGTCGCTCGTGGTTAACTCGAGCCAGGGCGGAGGAACGAAGGACACATGGATCGTCGAGGATGCACCCGGCGACGGAATGCACCTGGCATAGAGGCGATTTCGGCGACAGCGTTGCGATTTAATCTAATCAGCCGCCGCGAATGTCTGTGTGGCTGGCCTTGCCGGCTCTCGCCTCACTCATGCGGATCGAGCACAGTCTTGCTGTGTTTCCGGTATCACAATATGGAGCTTCCGAATGCTTTCGCGCACCGCGGATAGCTTGTTCTGGTTAGCGCGCTATGTGGAGCGCGCGGATTTTCTGGTCCGCATCATCAAGGCGGCGCAGCGCCTTGCGACCCTCCCCGCGAGCTATTCCGGCACCGGAACGGAATGGGAAAGCGCTCTCGAATCCTCGGGCGCTGCTCAGGGGTTTCGCGGGACACGACGGCCGAGCGAAGAGCCGAGCGTTGTCGACTACCTGACCTTTGCGCCGGACAATCCCTCCTCGATCCGCAACTGTCTGAAATATGCGCGCGCCAACGGCCGCTCGGTGCGCACAGCCCTGACCGCCGAGATGTGGGACGCAATCAATGGCGCCTGGATTGAGCTTGGACGATTCGAGACAAACAAGGATGCGCACCGCTACGACCGCGAGGCGCTTTCTCGCTTGTTCGAGCTTGTCCAAAAGATGTCGCTCGACTACGACGGCTCGGTCGATCGTACGATGTTGCGCAACGATATGTATTGGTTTTCCCGCTTGGGCATCTTTATCGAGCGCGCAGACAATACCGCCCGTATTCTCGATGTGAAGTATCATGTGCTTTTGCCGGAACACGAATCGGTTGGGGGATCCATCGATTATTTTCAATGGACCGCGATTCTGCGCGCCGTCTCGTCTCTTACGGCCTATCACTGGGTCTATCGCGAGAGTATAAAACCTTGGCTCATCGCCGATTTGCTGATCTTACGAAAAGAGCTGCCGCGATCTCTGATCTCATGCTATGAAAACATTGTTTACTTTCTCGACTCCATCGGAAACGCCTACGGCCAGTCAGGCCCGTCGCAACAACAGGCGCGCGAGGTACTGGCACGGCTCTCGAGCCTGACGACGGATGCTATTTTTAGGACTGGCTTGCATGAGTTCATCACCGCCTTTGTCGAGGACACCGACAGGCTGGGGCAAGTTATCAATAACCAATATCTCTTGCCTTGATGCCGACTCTTGCCGGCGGGCAAAACGCATCCTGATCAGGTGTTCATGGATTCGAAAAATTGCGTATTTCCCTTGGGCGTTTCCCGCAATTTTCCAAGCAGGAATTCAATTCCATCAACCGTGCCCATAGGATTGAGAATACGCCGCAGCACATACATTTTCTTCAAAATGTCTGGGGCCACCAGCAATTCCTCCTTGCGGGTTCCGGAGCGTCCGATGTCGATTGACGGGAAGGTCCGCTTATCCGCAACCTTACGGTCGAGAATGATCTCCGAGTTACCGGTGCCCTTAAATTCCTCAAATATCACTTCGTCCATGCGGGACCCAGTATCAATCAGCGCGGTCGCGATAATGGTTAGGGAACCGCCTTCTTCGATATTGCGCGCCGCGCCGAAAAATCGTTTCGGCCGCTGCAATGCATTGGCATCGACACCGCCAGTGAGAACCTTTCCCGATGAAGGCACGACCGTGTTATAGGCCCGGCCAAGTCTCGTAATCGAGTCAAGCAAAATCACAACGTCGCGCCCGTGTTCGACAAGACGCTTGGCTTTCTCAATCACCATTTCTGCGACTTGCACGTGGCGCACCGCGGGCTCATCAAAGGTCGAAGAAATCACCTCCCCCTTGACCGATCTTTGCATGTCGGTCACTTCTTCCGGCCGCTCATCGATCAAAAGCACAATGAGATAACATTCCGGATGATTGGCAGTCACCGATTGCGCGATATTCTGGAGAAGCACCGTTTTGCCGGTGCGCGGCGGCGCGACTATCAAGGCGCGCTGGCCCTTGCCGATCGGTGCCACGATATCGATAACCCGGGCCGATAAATCCTTTTTGGTTGGATCCTCGATTTCAAGCCGCAATCTTTCGTCTGGATATAGCGGCGTGAGATTGTCGAAATGAACCTTGTGCCGGATTTTTTCCGGATCCTCGAAATTGATCGTATTCACCTTGAGCAAGGCGAAATAACGCTCTCCCTCTTTGGGACTGCGGATTATGCCTTCGATTGTATCGCCCGTGCGCAAGCCGAACCGGCGAATTTGCGAGGGAGATACATAGATATCATCGGGCCCGGCAAGATAGTTTGCATCGGCCGAGCGCAAGAACCCGAAGCCGTCCTGCAGGACCTCAATCACACCCTCGCCCGCAATCTCGATGTCGCGACTCGCCAACTGCTTGAGAATCGCAAACATCAATTCTTGCTTGCGCATAATCGAGGCATTCTCTACCTCGTGCTCCTCGGCGAAAGCGAGCAACTCGGTAGGCGACTTGCACTTCAAGTCCTGCAGTTTGAGTTCCTGCATAAAAACGCCCTTGGATGGATGGCGCCGTCCGGCAGCTGCGAGCAGGAAGGCGATTGTCGATTTGCGGCGTCGGATAACCGGTCAAACGCCCTTCATGCGGCGCGCGGAAGACGCGAGAACAAAACAATTTCAAGCGTGGGGGATGATCGTAAATAAAGCTCTTTGGCGATTTTGACAAGCCATATCATCTAAGTCCGAGCCATTTGTGATCAAAATGGCTTAAAAACTACGAGAATGACGATTCCTACCAGCAAAACCGTTGGAACCTCGTTAAGGATTCGGTAAAATCCCGGGCCGTGGCGGTTGCTGTCTCCGCGGAAATCTTTCCACAGCCTCGCAAAATATCCGTGAACTGCGCTTAACACAATCACCAGAGCCAATTTGCCGTGAAGCCATCCGGCCGTCAAAAACCCTCCCGTTAGCATAAGCGCGATTCCCGTAAGCCAGGTCACAAGCATTGCGGGTAGCATAATCACCCGCATCAGTCTGCCCTCCATCAGCACAAAAGTCTTGGCTTGCGCGGAACCCTGCGGGGACTGAGCATGATAAACAAAAAGCCGCGGGAGGTACAGCATGCCCGCCATCCATGAGATAACAGCCAGAATATGAAGGACCTTGAGCCAGGGACCAAAATTGCTCATGGGACATTGTCCATTCGTAGAAGTGCGAGCAGCCGCTCCACATTAGCGATCGGCGTCTGCGGCAAAATGCCATGGCCGAGATTAAAAATATGCGGCCGCCCCTTCGTGACTCGAAGGATGTCGTAGACAGCGCTCTCCAGGGTCATCCCTCCGGCAGCAAGTGCCAAAGGATCGAGATTGCCCTGGAGCACGAAACCACGATCGAAGGCTTTTGTAGCCCAGCGTAGATCCATGGTGCTGTCAAGTCCAAGGGCGCTGACTCTCGTTTGCGCTACGAAATCTACCAGATTGGGTCCCACTCCTTTCGGAAATCCGATGATTCGCACGTCCTTATGACGTAGCCGGAGCTTCGCAACGATGGCAGCGACCGGTTCAAGGCACCATTGCCTAAGCTCGGCCGAGGGAAGAACGCCTGCCCAAGTATCAAAAATCTGCACCGCGTCAACGCCTGCTTCGATTTGCAGTGACAGGTAGTCGACCGAAGCCTCGACAAGAAGTGCGATTAAGCGTTCAAATAGTGCCCGTTCCCGATAGGCAAATAGTCTCGCCGTAGCCTGTTCGGCCGAGCTTTTGCCTGCGATCATATAGCAGGCAACGGTCCATGGTGCACCGCAAAAACCAATCAATGCTGTCTCGGCCGTAAGCTCGGCTTTGACTCGTGCGATGGTTTCGGAAACCGGGCACAGCCTTTTGCGATCGATTTCCGTATTGAGCTTGGCGAAATCCTGAGCCGTCGTGATCGGATCAAGCTTCGGCCCCCCGGCGGTTTCGAAAGTAAGCCTTTGGCCAAGCGCATCGGCGACAACAAGGATGTCGCTAAAAAGAATTGCCGCATCAAACCCAAACCGCCTTATTGGCTGCAAGGTAGCTTCCGCCGCTAACGCCGGCGTGTAGCAAAAGTCGAGGAAGGAGGGCGCCTTTGCGCGAAGCGCATGATATTCCGGTAAATA
>JBPYDY010000175.1:0-6392 GCA_051986155.1 Methylocella sp. | reverse complement strand
CATCCTGGGGGTCTTCCCGCTTGTCGTTGCGACCGGTGCGGGCGCCGCATCGCGTCAATCGATTGGCATCGCGGTCTTCAGTGGCATGATCGCCTCGACGTGCCTCGCGGTCGTGTTCGTTCCGTCCTTCTATGTCGTGCTGCAGCGCTTTGAGGAGCGAAGGCGGCGCGGTATCGCGGCGTGGAGAGACGACAGCAGGCCCTGACTCTTTTGTGGTTCGTTGCCTCCAATACTCCAGCGAGCACTTGGCTTTCGGGTCTGTTTCATAGGTTTCATCTGGATGCAATCTTCGAGTCGACGGGGGCAACTCGCCCGCTTGTGCGTATTATTGTCCGGTTCCATCGCGTGAAGGTCAGCGGCCGCTTTCGCGGCCGCTGCCCTTTGGAACGCGCGGCTGATCGAGACTATATTGTGCAAGATCGCGCGCCGCCTCGGGAAAGCCCAAAGCCTTGAGCAGATCGCTCGGGCAGGCGCCTTTTTCGAGGACCCGCTCGGCACGGAAAAGCCGATAGGCTGCCATCTCGCCAATCCCGGGCAACCCAATGAGCGAAAGATATGACCGGAGCGGTACGATCTTCCCGCCAGGCGAATTATTTGGACGCCGCTTTCGGCGAGGGGCTTGCCATAGGCCGCCGCCAACAGAGAAAGTGCGCGCGCCTCATCGCCGTCGCGAAATACTTGGCCGGCGGGCTGCTGCCCATTCCACCGCAAGAAGCGTGCCCCGGCCGAGCGCGAGGCCGGCAGCGGTAAATGTCATCGCTGGATAAAAAGGGCCTGACCCGCTCGCGCGCCCATCGCAGGTTAAAACGCCGCTGTCTTGCATGATCTCTCCATGCCCTCGCAATACGCAAAGACATGGAGATAAGACTCCCGCTTAAGTCCTGTCCAGAAAGGACCGGGCGCCCGTTGCACGCAAAATACATTCGCAGCTGGGATTGCTGTCCGATTGTTGCTTCGGCCAAGGCGCGAGGTGCTGCACGCCGCGCTCAGCCCGCCTCGCGGAACCGCTCGGCCTCGTCGAGATTGACGCTGACGAGCTGGCTCACCCCGCGCTCGGCCATGGTCACCCCAAACAGCCGATTCATGCGCGCCATGGTGATCGGGTTATGGGTCACGGTGATAAAGCGGGTCTCGGTCTTCGCCCGCATATTGTCAAGGAGATCGCAGAACCGCTCGACATTGGCGTCGTCGAGCGGCGCATCCACTTCGTCGAGCACGCACAACGGCGCGGGGTTCGTCAAAAATATCGCGAAGATCAAAGCGAGCGCGGTGAGCGCCTGCTCGCCGCCAGACAACAACGTCATGACTTGCGGTCTCTTCCCCGGCGGGTGGACGAGAATCTCAAGCCCCGCTTCCAAGGGATCATCCGATTCGATCAATTGTAATTCTGCCGAGCCGCCGCCAAAAAGCGTGGCGAACAGTTCCTTGAAATGTGTCTGAACCGTCTCGAAGGCGGAGAGAAGCCTGTCGCGGCCCTCCTTGTTCAAATTCTGGATGGCATGGCGAAGCCGCCCGATCGCCCCGGTCAGATCTTCATGTTCGGCGGCAAGACCGCTCTTCGAGGCCAAAATTCCGTTGAGCTCATCTTCGGCGCGCAGGTTAACGCCGCCGAGACGCTCGCGCTCGCTCCTCAAACTCTCAAGCCGCTTTTCGACCTTTTCCGCCTCGGGCAGATCTTTTTCTGCCGCAACCCCGGCAAGACCAAACAATTCGGCGGCCTCGCAGGAAAGCTCCGTCGCGATCACATGCGCGATTTCGGCGCAGCGCTCGCGCGCCGCCTCAACCCTTGCCTCGGAGCGCGCCTTTTCCTCCCTTGCGGCGCTCAACGCGTCGAGCGCGGCGCGGGCGGCGCGATCGGCCTCGGCAAGACGCGCCTCGGTTTCCACCCGGCGGTCGGCGGCATCTTTGCACTTTTCCTCGGCCGCCTCCATGTTGCTCATCAAAGCTTGGCGGGTTTGAGCGAACGCCTCGGGCGCCTCTGCGAGCTTGTCCAGCTCTTGCGCGGCTTCCGCGCCCCGCTCTTCGAGCGCGTGGATTTGGCTCTGCGCGCGTTCGCTTCTCGCGAGCCAAGACTGCCGTTCTTCCTCGATGCCCTGCAGGCGTTTGGCGAGAGATTCGACCTCGCGCAGATAGGTTTGGAGTTTGGCGCTCGCCTCGGCGACCGCGGCGCGGTCTTGCGCCGCCGCCGCGCGCGCCGCATCGACCCTTGCCGCAAGATCTATGGCCGGGTCGAGACCAGCGAGCCCCTCTTTGGCCTGCGCACGCTTCTCGCCTGCTTCTTTGCGCGTGGCATCGAGGCGAAGAAGCGCCTCTTCGAGCGCCGACAGCCGCGCCGCGCTCTCAGCGTTGCGCTGCTCGGCGGTCAGTTTTGCTTCGCGCGCCGCTTCAACGAAACGCAAAGCCTCTTTATATGCCTGCCTTGCCGCGTTTTCCGCGTTGGCTGCGGCTGCAAGCTCGGCCTCAGCGCGCTCGGCATCGCTCTTCAACGCCGCGGCTTCGGCGCGCGCGGCTTCGGCCTCCATCGCGAGATCGCCGAGCCGGTTCTTTTCGACAAGCCGCCGCGCCGCAGGGGTTGGCGCTTCCGCGGCCTGGGTAAATCCGTCCCAGCGCCACAAATCGCCTTCTTTCGAGACGAGCCTCTGGCCGGGTTTCAACAATGCCCTGAGCAGGCCGCCTTCGGAGCGCAACACGACCCCAATCTGCTTCAGCCGCCGCGCGAGCGCCGCTGGCGCCGAGACGAGCTTCGATAGCGATTCGACGCCGGGCGGCAGCTCGGGGTCCTCCAGGCCGTCGCTTTCGGCCCAATGCGCGGGCGAAGCGAGATTGGTCGAAGCATCGAGATCGTCGCCGAGCGCCGCGCCAAGCGCTGCCTCATAGCCCTTCGCGACGGTGATCTCTTCCGTCACCGGCGGCCAAAAGCCTCCCGTTCCGGCGTTCAACAGCTTGGATAATGTTGCCGCCTGCGTCTCAAGTTTTTGCGCCTTGCTCTCGGCTTCCCTCGCCGGCACCCGGCCCCTCATTTCCTCTTCGCGGGCTTGCGCATGGCGGCCCTCGGCTCTAGCCGCCTCGTCTTCGCGCGCCTTGGCTGCCGCAAGGGCCTCGTCGAGCGCCGTCTGAAGACCGCTCATATCGGCGTCCGCAGCGGCAAAGGTGAGCGCGGCGTGTTCCTGCCGCACCGTTTCGATTTCGGCCTCAAGCCGGCCAATCCGCAGGTCTTCTTCCCCGATTGCCGCTTCAAGCGCGGTGCGCCTTGCCTCGAAGGCGGCCTTTAGGTCCTGGGATTCGGCCAATGTCTTTTCGCTGAGAGCGAGCGCCGCTTCGGCTTGGGCGAACTCGCCGCGCAAGGCCTCGCGTTCGCCTTCGGACACGCCCGCGTTGGCGAGCTCGGCTGCCTCGGCGCCTAGGCGCGCCAGAACCGCCGACGCATCCTCGATGAGCGCGAGCTCGCGGGCAATATCGCTTGTTGTTTGCGCGATGCGCCGTTCGAGCTCTGCGATCCGGCCTTTTGCGCGCCGTTCTTCGCCGTCGAGCGTCTCGCGGGCGAGTATGAGCTTTTGCAGGCCGGAATTGGCCTCGGCCTCGGCGCCGCGCAACTGCGGCAATTCCTCCGCGGCAAGCGCCTGCAGCCTTGCGGCTTCGGCTTGGGCTCTCGTTCTTTCCGCCACCTCAAGCAAGCCGGATTCGAGCTTCGACTCCGCACCTTGAAGCGCCCGCGTGGCTTCCGTGTGATTGATGAGTGCCAGCAAGGCCTCGTTGCGGCGGATCTCGGCCGCAAGCCCGCGGTAGCGGACGGCCTGCCGCGCCTGGCGTTTAAGACTTTCCGCCTGGGCGTCGAGCTGCTGCAAAATATCGGTGAGGCGGGCAAGATTATCCTCCGCCGCCTTGAGTCGGAGCTCGGCCTCGTGGCGGCGGGAGTGGAGCCCCGAAATCCCCGCGGCTTCTTCGAGAATGCGCCGCCGTTCTTGCGGCTTGGCGGCAATGATCTCGCCGATTTGGCCTTGGCGTACCATGGCAGGTGAGCGCGCCCCGGTGGAGGCGTCGGCGAACAGCAATTGAACATCGCGTGCCCGCGCCTCGCGCCCGTTGATGCGGTAGGTTGAGCCCGCCTCACGCTCGATGTGACGGGAAACCTCGATCGCCTCGCCATCGTTGAAAGCCGCTGGCGCCGAACGGTCGCGATTGTCGAGGAAGAGGGTGACCTCCGCCATGTTCCGCGCGGGCCTTTCGCCGCCGCCGGAAAAAATAACGTCATCCATGCCCAAGGCGCGCATGCTTTTCGATGAGCTTTCGCCCATGACCCAACGCATGGCCTCGACGAGATTGGATTTGCCGCAGCCGTTTGGGCCGACGATGCCGGTCAGACCAGGCTCGATCAAGAATTCGGTTGGTTCGACGAAAGTCTTGAAGCCCGTGATGCGAAGCTTGGTGAATTTCATCGGCTACGCCCCGGCGCCGCAACCGCGCTCAAAGAGCGGGAGAACTGCTCTTCGAATCACAATCTTGCTCCAAGATGCAGTAAGCCCGCCAGCAAGACGGATTCAACCGTCTGCTGGACAGGCGCCAAGCCAATATTCAACGAAGCTCCTTAGCTTTTGGTTAACCAATGCGGTTAAGCCGCGACTCCATCCCGTGTGATTCGATGCGGGCCGATTACGGCGCCCCGGCGTCGATCAACGCAAGGTTTTTCAAAGATTTTCTTGTGAAATCCGGAATCCCAATCGTTGCCGAAAAGCGCAACCCCCGGCCTGACACCGCCAAGTCCCGGGGACCGGCGAGGAAATTGTCGCGGGAGAGCGACCGATAGCGGCGCGCCTGGGATAATATGGCAATTCTAGAAGGCTGCCGCCTCCTGCTCCATTGGCCAAAATTCCGGACAGGCTTGCGGCAGCCTGCCGCCGATGCGCACGGGCGCGATCTTCGCCGCTAGGCCTCTCGGATCGAGCTCGACCCCGACGCCGCACAGCGTCGCGGCCCCGGCTGCCGGTTCAAACCGCGCGGCGGGTAGCTTGGTCAGGAAGCGGCGGACCGGCTCCTCCTTCTCCATGCCGATGACGGAAGCGTAATCGCCGGTCATCCCGACGTCGGTTATGTAGGCCGTTCCGTGCGGCAAGATCTGATAATCGGCGGTCGGCACGTGTGTATGGGTCCCGGCGACGAGCGAAACCCGGCCATCGACGAAATGCGCAAAGGCCTGCTTTTCGCTTGAGGCTTCGGCATGGAAGTCGATGATAAAGGCATCGCATCCCGTTTCCAAAGGACAGGCGGATATTTCCCGTGCGGCCGTCGCGAAAGGATCGTCCAAGGCATCCATAAAGACGCGCCCCAGGAGGCTGATGATAAGGATGCGGGCGCCAGAAGCCGTCTCAAACATATGGGCGCCGTTGCCGGGCGCGCCGCTTGGGTAGTTGAGTGGCCGGAGCAGCCGCGGCTCGCGATTGATGAACACCAGCGCGTCGCGCTGGTCGAAGCCATGATTGCCAAGGGTCACGCAATCCGCCCCGGCGGCGAGCAAATCGGCGCAAATCGTCTCGGTGATTCCAAAGCCTCTCGCCGCATTCTCGGCATTGGCGACGACACAGTCGAGCCGCCATGTGGCGCGCAGCCTGGGGATTTGCTCCAAAAAGATTGTGCGGCCGGCCCGCCCCACGATGTCGCCGATAAAAAGCAGGCGCATTCTATTTCGCCTTCGCCCGGCAGTCGATCAACTCGCGTTCCGTTAGCACGTAATCGAGGCTTTCGTCGTGGGGTTCGTTTGGAATGGCGGGGAATTCTTGGGCGGCATAGGCCACGCCGACGGCGCAGATGGGCTTCATTGCCCGCAATTGCCGGAGCGTGCGATCGTAAAAGCCTGCGCCATAGCCGATTCGATTGCCGGTCCGGTCGAAGGCCGCGAGCGGCACGAAGAGGAGATCGGGCGCAACCTCGGGCGCGTCTTTGAGCGGTTCTTCGATTGACATTTTTCCTTTCGCCGTTGGCTCGCCCGGACGCCAAAGCCGGAATAAAAGCGGCGTGCCAACCTTGCCGGTGACGGGGAGCGCCGTTTGAAGACCGGCCTCGGCGAGGCGCTCAAGCAGCGGCAGCGTCGAAGGCTCAGTTGGCAGAGCAAAATAGGCGGAGGCAACCCGCGGCTGCCTCAGCATTGTGAGAGCGAGGCCCGCTTCAGCAAGATGTTCGGCAAATGCCGCGGCGCTCACTGTCTCAGTTCGAAGCGCCAAGGCCCGTGCGCGAAGGGCCGCTTTGTTGAGAGGTATCGTCAACCGGGCGTGGATGTGAATGGCCGATAAAAATGTTCGCTAGGCTTTGGCCGCAAGGACGGGGCCGCGCTGGCCGTGGGATACCGGTCCCGGGTACCTACAAAGTAGGTGGGCGCCATATGGCCAAGCCCACGGGCA
>JBPYDY010000174.1:0-2532 GCA_051986155.1 Methylocella sp. | reverse complement strand
CCTCCAATTGGAGGATGCGGGAGAATCGTTTCTGCGTCATCTTCTGGAAGCGATTGGGCAAAAGGCTAACCGCCCGCGCCGAGATTTGGACGCGCGATACGGCATCGGTGCTCCAGGCCAACGCCGCATCAGCGCGACTTTTTGGGCGCCGCGTTCTTGCACCCGGTCTGCGGTTAAAATCACGGCTCAATTTCAATCCGTTCCCGCGCATCGGTTAGCAGATGCGCGGGAACATTTTTTAAGAGGCAGCAGCCGGGAAAGCCATCGATCCCGGCAAGATCGTGAAAATCCAGCTCGCGACGGACGCGGCGGCGGACAGGAAGTAGGCGGTGCGACTCAAATAAGCGCCACGGGGTGGGCGTGATTTTGCGGCGAGCCAATCATTAATAGCAAACGCGCCGCTGACCGATTCGGTAGGAGTAAGGCCCCCGCTGCTGTTGAAGTTCATCCGCGCAATTTGGCAGCGGCGCCGGATAGGGTTGGGGAGAATAGCTTGGTGGCATTGCACCCAGAAGCGCACTTCCCGCAACACCTCCGGCGACGACCCCGGCCACGCCCGAATCGATTGCGCGGCGGAACCCGGAGCCCGCATGCGCGGCCACCGGAAACAAGACCAACGCCGCGCCCGCGGCGGTCAAGAAAAGCGCAACTCGGATTGCTTGCCACATGCACATGGTTGCCCTCCAAAACAGAGCAACAATCTATGCGCCTCGCCTATTGGCGGCCGGTTAAACAATTCATTACAATCGCACGCTTGGCGACCACGGCGAGACCCTTTGCCGCAGCGACGCGCGGGCAAGGCCGATTTCCTCGAGGCAGACATAACGATCGCACCGGCGGATGTGTGGTGTTTTTTGAAGAAATTGAGATTGCATTGCGGTACGTTTCTTCTAAGCGCGAAAACGAGTTCATCTTGCAAGGGGTGGGGATCGCCCATATTGCGCCACAGCGGGGTTCGTGAAATCATCGCCCCGATGCCCCTAAAAATCTTGCTGATCGATACGGATGCTGATCGCGCGCGCGCGCTCGAGGAGCGACTTTCCCAATCCGGCTATGCGGAAGTGCGGCGCGCAACTGGCGGCTGCGGCCTCGCCGAGGCGGTGGAACACACCAAGCCCGATCTTATCATCATCGACATGGCACTTCCCGATCGGGACGCGCTTGAAGACATCCGCGCGGTGTCGGCTGCTCATCCAATCGTCATGTTCGCCGGCAGCGACGACCCAGGCTTCGCCGCCGAGGCGATCGCCGCCGGGGTTTGCTCCTACAATCTTTCGGGTGTGACTCTGGCCGACGTAAAGCCGATCATGGCCTCCGCCATCGCCTTGTTTCACCGTTACCGGCGGGTCGAGGAAGAGCTTGCAGCGGCCAAGGCGATGCTGGAAGAACGGCGGCTCATCGAGCGGGCCAAGGCGATTCTCATGCAAGGCCGCAATATGACGGAACCCGAGGCCTACCGTTGGCTGCAGAAAAAGGCAATGAACGAGAACCGCAAGCTCGCGCATGTTGTGGCAGAAATTCTTGCCGAGCATGATGCCGGACCGGCCAATGAGCGAGCAGAGAGGAAACGGCCATGAGCGAATTGATTGAGCTCTCCGCCCGGCAATCTGCGCGGACGAAAATGCGCATCGGCTTGCTGCGCCTCACCGACGGGGCGCCCGTCATCGCCGCGCATGAGTTTGGCTTTTTCGCCGACGAGGGCCTCGAAGCCGAGCTTTTTGTTGAGCCGTCATGGGCTAATATCGCCGATAAGCTTGCCTACGGCTTTTTCGACGCTGCGGTCATCGTCCCGCCGCTCGCCTTTGCGGTGCAGCTTGGATTGCGCGGTACCGTCGAGCCGATCGTCGTTCCATATGCGATGAGCGCCGGCGGCAACACCGTCACGCTCGCCCGCGCGCTCGCGGCGGAGGTCCACGAGCTGGCCGCGCGCCGGAATCTCTCAACGGCCGAAGCCCTGGCTGCATGCTTGCGCGCAAAGGACACAACGCTTGGGGTCGTGCATGCCTATTCCACCCATAATCTCCTCCTGCGCTACTGGCTCGCCACGGCCGGGATCGAAGCCGGGCGCGATTTCAAGCTTGCCGTGGTTCCGCCGGCCCGCGTTGCCGAGGCATTGAGCTTGGGCCAAATTGCGGGCTTTTGTGCGGGTGCGCCCTGGGGAGAGGTGGCGCGGCGAGCGGGCGCGGGCACAATTGTCGCGGCCTCGCGCGACATTTGGCAAAATGCTCCGGAGAAGGCACTTGCGGTGCGCGCGCGCTGGGCCGAGAGACACGGAGAACCTCTCGCCGGCGCGCTGCGTGCTCTGCTTCGGGCGGCGAAGTTCTGCGACGACCCGAAAAATGCATCCTACACGGCCGCGCTATTAGCACGGCGCAAATATCTCCACGTCGACTCGCACGCGATTCTGGCCGGGCTGCCGGGCAGCACGGCGCCTGACAGGGGCTGCGTCTTTTTCCGGGGCGCCGCAACTTTCCCTTGGCGCTCGCACGCGCTTTGGTTCCTGAACGAGATGCAGCGCTGGGGCCTGATCGG